>CAIWXG010000455.1 GCA_903916555.1 uncultured Bacteroidota bacterium | reverse complement strand
TAAATATTTTCACTTTGCTTTTGAATGCATAATCATTTATCAAATAGAAATAAAAGACACTTGTAATATTTTATATGTAAAATCACTAATGTTGTATAAAATTTACTATTTAAAATTAATATTTATATATTTTAAATAGTATAAATAGCGAAAAATAAAATTTAATCTTGATTATATTCTTATATATAAAAATGCAATTTGAAGATGTGTACTTATTCAACCCAAATTTTTAGATATAAAATGTATTTTTGTACCTAAATGATTTTACATTAAATCATATAAAATAGATTTATAAGGTGCAAATAAGTATAATTATTCCTACATATAACAGAGAAAATCTTATAAAATATACGTTAGATTCTTTAAGCCCTTTATTGCAACCTACTATTGAGCTTGAAATTATTGTAATTGATGATGCTTCAACCGATAATACAATTGACTATATTACCAAAAACTACCCTAATATAATTTTATTGAAAAATACAGGCACGGGTGCCGCAAGTGCCAGAAACTATGGATTACAAAATGCAAAAGGAAAATATATTCTTTACTTAGACTCGGACGATTTATTAGGAATAAACTATTTGAATACTAAAATTGATTTATTAGAACAAAACCCAAACATAGATGCTTGTTATGGTGAATACGAATTTTTTGAGTCTAATACTGACTTTACCAATGAAAAAGTAATTTTTAAACATAAATATCCTATCATTAATAATTTAGATAGTAACGGAATACACTTGATAAATTATTTGGAAGGCAATTTTTTGCCGCCCAATACTATAATATGGCGTAAAGATTTTTTGGCAAGGATTGGTGGGCACGATGAAAATTTAAGTATAAATCAAGATGTAGAATTATTTATTAGAGGCATTTTTAATGGATTAAAAATTATAGGCATTAAAGACAACACAAAAGCCTATATAAGAAATCATAATTTAGATTTAAGAGTAGGCAGTGCTGCTAACGTTGATAAAAAACTTTACCAAATATTGGAAATAAGAAAAACAATTTACGAACAACTTGGTAAATATGGCTATTCCCAACCGATTTATAAAAAGGCCATAAGCACCTATTTATTTGATTATTGGCGAAAATTAAGAATATCTTCACCTGATATTGCAAATGCTTTTCTGACATTTGCCAAACAAGTATATTGGCCTTTAAAATTACAAGGCGGATTATTTATTAGTATATTATCTGCTATTTTTGGAGCAGAAAATGCAGTTAAATTAAAATATTTTTTACTTAAAAGAAATTAATGCTATAACAAATGTGCGGTATCCTCTCTATTATAAATAAAAAAATTAACTCTAATTCCGATAGCCTTATTAAAGCATGTTCTATAATTAAACATCGTGGACCTGACGATGAAGGTTTACTTACTTGGATACCCGGTGTAGAACCTAAAATATGGGCAGGTAATGATACCGCAACATCTACATTAAAACACTGGCATTACGAACATTTAAAAAACGAACAGCCCTATAAAGTAGGCTTTGGTCACAGGCGATTATCAATATTAGATTTGACTCCGGCCGGACACCAACCCATGAGTTATTTAGATGCCGGACTTACAATTACATTTAATGGCGAAATATATAATTACCTTGAAATAAAAGAAGAATTATTACAATTTGGTCATAAATTTTCCGGTACATCGGATACGGAGGTAATACTACATGCTTGGGCACAATGGGGTGCGGGCTGTTTAGATAAGTTTAATGGTATGTTTGCATTTGTATTATTAGATTATAAAAATAATACCCTTTATGCTGTAAGAGACCGTTTTGGAGTAAAGCCACTCTATTACTATATAAATGAAAACAGTATTTATTTGTCATCAGAAATAAAACAAATACGTACCTGCCCCGATTATAAATTTACAATGAATGATACAATTGTAAAACAATATTTAGCTACCGGTGCAGTTGACCATACCAACAATACGTTTGATACCAATATTAAACACCTACCTTGTGGTTCTTATATTCAAATTGACTTAACAAAAGAGGATAATAATTTTAGTATAAAACAATGGTACACACTAAAACCAAAACAATGGCAAGGTAACTATGAGGAAGCTTCTGATAGGCTTAGGGAGTTATTAATAGATGCGGTTAGTTTAAGGCTTAGGTCTGATGTTAAAGTAGGCTCTTGTCTTTCAGGTGGTTTAGATTCTTCGAGTATTGTATGTATAGCTGCTGATTTACTAAAAAAGCAAGGCGATTTTGCCGGGCAAGAAACAGTAACTGCCTGTTATGAAAATACAAGGTTTGATGAATGGCATTTTGCTGAAGAAGTTATTAAACAAACAAATGCACATCCACATAAAACATTCCCTTCATTTACACAATTAAAAGAAGAGATAGACTCCTTTTTATGGCATCAAGATGAACCAACGGGAAGCACATCGCAATTTAGCCAATGGGCGGTTTTTAAAAAAACACACGATGCCGGTCTTAAAGTAATGATAGACGGACAAGGTGCCGACGAACAACTAGCAGGTTATGGGGGCAATGATGTTGCTTATTATGCCGGTTTAATGAAAAAAATGAAATTGTCGGCTTTGCTAAATGAAAGTTTAGAATATAAAAAAGAAAAAGGCAACTTACCTGTAGGTTTTATAATTAGTGCATTACAAATAAATTTAGGCAAGGGCTTTTCTTCTGTTTTACCCCAAAAACTACAACTAAAAACCGAAACAGTAAATTGGTTAAGCAGTACCGAAAAAAGTAGTATTTACAACGGACCAGCACACAACTTACAAGCCAATTTATTAAGGCAATTATATTCCGAACCTTTACCTGCATTACTTAGGTACGAAGACCATAACTCTATGGCATGGAGTGTAGAATCTAGAACACCGTTTTTAGATTACAGATTTGTAGAGTTTACAATGGGACTACCGGAAAGATTTGTTTACAAAAACGGACTAAGAAAGACGATACTCCGCAACGCCATGAAAAATATTTTACCACCTGCAATAGAAAACAGGAGAGATAAAATGGGATTTGTAACACCGGAGGAAATATGGCTACGCGAAGAAGGAACAGATTGGTTTCTTGCAGGCATAAATGAAACTCTTGATTTATTACCACATCTTTTTAATGCCGAAAATGTAAAAATTTTATTTGCGAATATGACTGAAAGCAAAATACCTTTTGATTTCAGTATTTGGAGAATATTATTTTTAGGACGTTGGTATAAAATGATGACAACTGAATGAAATGTAAATTAATATAATTTATTATCTGTCTTTTAATCTAAATACAAGTTTCAAGCCCGACCAATTATCATCTATATAACAAATTTTTACATCAACCAAACCTATGCTCAAAGCTGACATGGTGTGATAACCTATGCTATCATATTAAGCCCCGCCTGTACGGGCATGCATGCAGGGCTACCTAATATAAATTTTATTTAGGGCTTGAAAAAATATGTAGCTAAAATAAGCCACTCCCCAGAAATTTACACGGATCTGCTGTAACTTGTCAAGACGGTTACGGAGTAAATTTATTTCTTCTTCTAATGAAATAAAATCTTACGAACAATAAGATTCATCATACTGATTTATATCATAACCAATCAGTTTAATGCGAATTTCTTCATCATAAACAAAAACATACCTATAAAGTAAGTAAAAGAGCAAGTGTATGAAAATACATAACTATTGCATCCCCAGCAACTAAAATGCCCTACCTACTCCCACAACATACCTTAAAGTTGCATAATCGGTATTACTATAGGGTGGGCGGTTTAGGAAAACAGGTAAATCAAGACGAAGAGTTAAAGGTTTTGCCTTCTCGAATACAGCCCAATTTCGTATTGTAAATGCTATTCCTGCCCCTGCATCAGCATGTAGGTTGCTCCAATAATTAGAATTGGGTTGATTGATTGTGAAATTTGGCAACGAGAAATTACTCATTTCCATAAAACCGGCATCACCAAAAAGATACAGATTGCATTTTAACCAATTGCGTGTTATGCGTGGTTTCAATTTTATTAAGTTGTCGAAACCTATTTCTAAGTTTGCAGCTGCACCACTGCGTCCTTTGTAAGCTTCCATTTGTGTGCCGCCACGGGTATCTGGGGCAAAATAGCCGGCATATCCCCTAAGGTTTAGTCCACCTCCCATTTGATAATGGTTTACATTATATCGTGATTCCCCTTGCCATTCCATAGGTATAAAACCTACACTACGACTATATTTATTATCCATTTGTTCTTCCGGATTGGCACCTGCCATATATAAAGCACTTTCATAAGGAATGTTATTACCCATACCATACCTACCGAAAACACGTGTGCGAATATTTAATTTACCTAAATTATGACTATTAATATTTTCCATTTGTATATACGAATAATCAAAGTTATTAGTAAGTAATGGTGTGCGGGTTGTGAAGATGAATTTACCTATGCCATTAAAATAACTATAGCGATGATTAAATACAATATTTGCTGATGAATTTGGTTTGCCGTTAACACTACTCCAGTCTGCCGGGTCTGTTAGATAGCTAAGTCCTCCGGCATCTGTATTACGCCACATTGTTTGGGCAAAAAAACTGATTGTATTATTTTCGCTTATTAAACGATTGAAGCCGGCTTTTAGAAACCAAAGGCCATCTAAATATCTAATATTATATTGTAATTGTGTTTTAGGTGTATTTACATTTATTGCAGATAAATAGTTATAAGTAAAACTAATGGGCGAATAAGTAGAATATCTGCCCTTGCCATCAATAGATTTATAGTCATTTTCGAATAATAGGCGAGTATTCCACCAAATTGTATAATCTCTGTTTTGTAATGTATTTAAATATCCTTCGGTCGATTTGTAACCTATTTTCAGCCCATCAACTGCATTCCACCAAATATCAGGACGCATGTACCATCTGAAATGCCTTCTGTCTATTGGCGTATTTAAACCACTTTCAAACATTAATTTTTGACCCTCTATGCCTCCCTTATAATTGTCTATATAATTTTTATCGGCTAATCGGTAAGTAGTATCTGTTTGCACGCTTTTAATGCCCGTTGGTATTTGTACATGAGCCGTATAATTTTTATTTAGCTTGCCCCAGCCATACCATTTAGGTAATATAGTGGCATCAGTTTGTTTTTGAAACCAAGTATTAGGTATATGGAAATTATATTTTTTTCCGTTATTGCCTGTTACTGTAAAGTCTATGGGCATTTGCATTTCGCCCTTACGAATAAATTTTATTGAAATACTATCAGTACCATTTATTTTATGAATGTTACCAATAGCATAATCTATAGTTTTGGTTGTTTCGAACCACTCATCAAAAAACCATGATAAATCAACATGTGTATATTGAATTATAGATGCTCTAAAGTCTTCAAAGTAAGGATGAGCAAATTTCCATTGCTCAAAATAATGATGCATAGCAGTTGCAAATAAAGAATCGCCTAATACATATTCCAAATTATAAAGCATAGAAGCTGTTTTGTAATACACTTCTCTGTAATTGCCACCGTGGTTTAATGCACTGCTAAAATCATCGGAGTGGGTATTAATTGGCGTTTCGTTTTGATTTAATGCATCTAATGTATAACTGTTTAATACATTTCTGTCTAATACGTTTTGCGGTTCTGCAAAAAAGTTTCTATAACGGTTGGTAGATGGTGTTACTACCATGTTTTCGCCATCAATATGACGTAAGCCATAGGCAGTAAGGTATTGCGTAAAACCTTCGTCCATGGCAGCACGATAAGTTTCGTTACTGCCCACTTGCCCATAAAACCAGTTATGACCTATTTCGTGTACAAATAAGCCTCTGTAATTAGGTTCGTAGCCACCGTCTAAGGTAAGCATAGGGTATTCCATACCATCTTGTGCATCGGCTGCTACAATTTTAGGGTAGCAATACATACCTATACCTTCCGAAAATGTTTTAATAATTTTACTTACATAATCAGGTGCATTTTGCCAATTAGCTGCATGTGGTTCTTGCACAAGAGCAACGCACTCAATATTATTCCAATATGTGGTGCCAATCCTGAAAGAAGGGTCTGCTGTAAATGCGAAATCGTGTACGTTATTGGCCACAAAATGCCATTCTTTGCGTTGCCCTTTAATGTAAGGTATAATAATAGATGGTGGTTCGTTCCACTTTTTAGTTGCAAAATTCTTAATGTCTAATTTTTGCCGCAGCGTATCGGGCAGCACATCTTTACGGTTTTGCAATTCACCGCTTGCTTCAACAATATAATTAGACGGGAAATCGAGCGTAACATCATACAAACCAAAATCGCCATAAAATTCTTTATTTAAATGTTGGTAGGTATCCCAACCGTGCATACGGTCGTAAACACAAATTTTGGGAAACCATTGTGTGCCGTTATAATGCATAAAACCCCATGCATTATACATCTGCATTCTGCGGCGGGTAGCACCATTGTCGTAATAAGTTCTGAAAGTCATTTTTATCTGTATTTTGCCACCCGGGTATAAGGGTACGGGCAACAAAACCTTCATAATGGTATTATCTAATATGGTTTTAACAGTATTTCCGTTTACCTCAATGTTTTCGGGTATTATACCTAAGCCGGCTTCTTCCATTTTACCCAAATGCGGTTTTACATTATTTGCAAGTTCCAAATTGTGCAAGTGCGACCCTTTTACAAAAGCGTTCTGGAAAAGATGAAAATAAACTTCATTTAATGTATCCGGCGAATTGTTCCAATAAGTAAGTACTTCAGCACCGTGAATCATATTAGAGTCTTCGTCTATTATAGCGAGTATTTTATAGGCTACATCTTGTTGCCAGTAAGCATTATCGGGCATTCGGTTTTGCCAGTAGTAGGGGTTATCTACACTACGGTAGGCATTGTCGTGCAGACGGGCAAAGGTGTTGAATACCAAAGCAACACAAAAAAGAGTACTAAAAAAACGTAATTGCATAAGCCAAGAAATAAAGCGATAAATATAAGTGTTTTTTGTGGGAAGAGAAGGGGATTGAGAGAAAAGAGAAAGAACGGAGAAACATTTTTTACTATGCAAATATCAAGATTCAGACAATTTTCAATAACAAAATTCAGCCTGAATGTAGGGGCAACGAAATTTTGTTGCCCCTACAACAACAACATCCGACCACGTATACTTAACAACAGAAACAAACCACAAAAAGCTAAATCAAGGAGAAAAGCTGAGAAAAGAACGTCATTTCGCAATGAAGCCCCTTTTTCAGGGGCGAAATGAAGAAATCTGCCTAATCGGAGTATAAAATAACACAACAATAGGAAATCAACCACTCATCAGCAGATTTCTCCTTTTCGTGCCAAGGAAAATCGACACTCCATTACGAAATGACGGCTTCGATTTAGCTTTGCATACCTTCACGAAAGCACTATCCAATTGCGTCGTCAAAAATTTTATAAATTTGCTTCATGCAAAAAGGAGGCTACACCTATATTTTAACTAACAAAAATCATACAACACTGTATGTTGGTGTAACATCAAATATCTACGAAAGAACCTATAAACATAAACAACACCATTATAAAAACAGTTTTACAGACAAATACAATATTGAAATACTTGTTTATTACGAATCTTTCGACCGGATAGAAGAAGCAATTTCAAGAGAAAAAGAAATTAAAAAATGGATCCGTCAGAAAAAGGAAGAATTGATTAACTCATTAAATCCCGAATGGAAAGACCTTTGGGAAGAAATAAGCAAATGATAAAGAAATTGTAATAACTAAATAGAAAAAGTTTTTGCTTATATTTATTAGTTAGCAAAAGTGGGATGCGATAAGGCATCCCACTTTTATTTTGAGACTTTATTGTTGAAAACACTCATAAAATACTACTTTGGTTTACAATTTTGTTCTTTTATTAGCAGCAATAACACTTTTTATGACTAAATTACAGCGTTAAAAAAAGTCCCTTTTTTTATATGAATAGAACAATAAATAAAGTAGCTATTATAGGTAGTGGGGTTATGGGGTCTCGTATTGCTTGCCATTTTGCAGGTATCGGTGTTCAGGTTCTTTTATTAGATATTGTACCTGCTGCTCTAAATGCAACAGAAACAGCCAAAGGTTTGTCGTTAAGCGATAAGCAGGTAAGAAACAGAATAGTTAACGATGCTCTTACGGCAACACTAAAAAGCAAGCCTGCGGCAGTATATACTCCAAAAGTTGCCTCATTAATTAAAACAGGCAATATAGAAGATAATTTACCCGAAATAAATACATGTAACTGGATTATAGAGGTAGTAGTAGAACGATTGGATATTAAACAACGTATTTTTGAACAAATAGAAAAATACCGCAAACCCGGTACTTTAGTTACAACCAATACTTCGGGCATACCTATACATAAAATTTGCGAAGGTCGCAGCGAAGATTTCAGACAAAACTTTTGTGGAGCACACTTTTTTAATCCTCCCCGTTATTTAAGATTATTAGAAATAATACCCCATGCAGAAACGAAACCCGAAATAATACAATTCCTAATGGATTACGGTAGCCGGTTCTTAGGTAAAACTACTGTTCTTTGTAAAGATACCCCGGCATTTATAGCCAACAGGGTGGGCGTATTTGGGTTTATGGCTGTTTTTAAGGCTATGCAAAATTTAGGTTTATCTATAGATGAAATCGATTTGCTAACCGGCACAATATTAGGCAGACCTAAATCTGCCACTTTCCGCACCGGTGATGTGGTAGGCTTAGATACGCTTGTGCATGTAGCTAAAGACCTACCCTTAAATGCACCCGATGATGAAGCAAAAGAGATATTTAAGATTCCGGCATTTATAGAAAAGATGATGGAAAATAAGTGGTATGGCGATAAGACAGGACAAGGGTTTTATAAAAAAGTATCGGGTGGTAAGGGCAAATCAGACATTCTAACCCTTAACCCGGAAACAATGGAGTATGTACCTAAAATAAAAAGCAAATTCGCCACCATAGATGCCGCAAAACCAATTGATGATTTAAAACAAAGGTTGAAAGTACTTTATAACGGTACCGATAAAGCAGGTGAATTTTATAAACAATTTCATCATACGCTATTTGCATATATATCTAACAGAATACCTGAAATTGCCGATGAATTATATAAAATTGATGACGCATTAAAAGCCGGTTTCGGTTGGGAAATAGGTGCTTTTGAAAGTTGGGACACCATAGGGCTTAAAAAATCGATTGCCCTAATGAAGGAAAGTGGAATAGAAGTAGCTGCATGGGTAACTGAAATGATGGCAAAAGGTATTACTTCTTTCTACAAAACAGAAGGGGGTAAAAGGCTTTATTACGATGTACAAACACAAAACTATTTACCTATACCGGGTTTAGGTTCTTTTATATTATTAGAGCATCTGGACGAAAAAGTGGTTTGGAAAAATACTGTTTGTAAACTGTATGATATTGGCGAAGATGTGCTGGCACTTAGATGGAACACCAAGATGAACAGCATAGGAGGCGAGGTACTTGAAGGGGTGCATAAATCGGTAGCAATAGCAGAAGAAAAGTATAAAGGATTGATATTGGCAAATAATGGTGCTAATTTTAGTGCCGGTGCTAATGTGGCTTTAATATTTATGTTTGCAGCAGAGCAGGAATATGATGAGTTAGATATGGCTATTCGTCAGTTTCAGGCTACTACTATGCGATTAAGGTATAGTAATATACCCGTTATTGTTGCCCCGCATGGTTTAACACTTGGCGGCGGTTGCGAAATGTGTTTACATGCCGATGCGGTGCAAGCTGCTGCCGAATCTTATATTGGCTTGGTAGAAGTAGGTGTGGGTCTTATACCCGGTGGTGGTGGCACTAAAGAATTAGCATTGCGTGCCGGAGATAGAAATATTAAAGAGGATATAGAAACCAATTATCTGCAACAATTATTTATAAATATAGGTACAGCAAAGGTCTCTACATCGGCACACGAAGCATTTGATAATTTTGTGCTCCGCCCGGGTTTCGACCATATTTCCATGAACCCCGATAATCGTATTGGTGATGCCAAAAAGCAAGCCTTACTTTTATGGGAGAGAGGCTACACAGCTCCACAACCTCGATTAGACGTTAAAGTGCAAGGTAGGGGTGGTTTAGGTGGTCTGCTGTCCGGCATTCATAATATGTGGCGTGGTAACTATATAAGCGACTACGATAAATTAATAGCAGAAAAATTAGCTTACGTAATGTGTGGCGGCGATTTAAGTCAGCCTACATTAGTTAGCGAACACTATTTGCTTGATTTAGAGCGTGAAGCATTTTTAAGCTTATGCGGACAAAAGAAAACATTAGAAAGGTTACAAAGTATTCTAAATACAGGAAAGCCATTAAGAAATTAAAACAGGTTTAGAAATTAAAGTGATTAAAAAAAATCAATTTGTTGCAATAGAGGGTTTAGATGGTTCGGGGAAATCTACACAGATAGAGTTACTATTAACTCATTTGCATAATAAGGGCATTGAAACCCGTTTTATACACTTTCCCCGACATAATGATGGGGTATTCGGTACACTTATATCCAAATTTTTGCGTGGCGAGTTTGGGAATGTCAATCAGGTACACCCTCAATTGGTTGCCTTATTGTTTGCAGAAGACCGGAAAGATTTTGCTAAAACAATTAGAGAATGGCTTAGTAATGGTTACTTTGTATTAGTAGATAGATACGTTTTATCTAATATAGCTTTTCAATGTGCCAAAACAAAAGACATTAAAGAGAAAAGAGAACTGGCAGAATGGATAAATGTATTTGAGTATGAGTATAATAATATTCCTAAGCCCGATTTATCTTTATTTTTAGATGTTCCTTTTTCATTTACCCAAAAATCTCTTGAGGCAAGAATGGCAGTATATGAACGCGACTATTTAAATGGGCAGGATGATATACATGAGAAAGATTTTGCATTGCAAAAAGCTGTAAAAGAAGAATATGAAAACATGCTGGAATTAGATAAATCTATAACAGGAATAAAATGTTACAATGCATATAATGAAATAAAATCTATAGCTGAAATACATTCACAGATTGTGGCATTAATTGAGAATGTGATGTAGTAAAATTTAAGATAATGAATAAGCTCAGTATATAATCTATAATACTTTAGTGAGTATTAGTGAAAGAAAATTATTACAGAAACAGCCTAAACATTTTTCCAAAATAAAAAAGGAACCTACAATTTGTAAGTTCCTTTTTTAATATTATCAAAAATAGTTGTTTATTTTACTTCTTCATATTCTGCATCAGCTACACCACCATCTTTAGCTCCGGCATTATTATGTGCATCTTCTTGGTTTGGTGCACCACCCGGTTGATTACCTGCTTTATAAATTTCCTCACTTGCAGCCATCCAAGCAGCATTTAACTCTTCTTCAATTTTGTCAATGCTATTTATGTCTTCTGCTTTATGAGCCGCTTTTAGTTTTTCCATAGCAGCATCAATTGCAGCTCTTTTTGGTGCTGATATTTTATCACCGTTTTCTTTTAATTGTTTTTCGGTATTAAATATTAAACCATCTGCTTTATTCAATTTTTCAACACGCTCACGTACTAATTTATCGCTTTCTTCATTGTCTTTAGCCTCATTTTTCATACGTTCTATTTCTTCTTTATTCAATCCGCTGCCGGCTTCAATACGTATATTTTGTTGCTTACCGGTGCCTTTATCTTTTGCAGTTACATGCAAAATACCATTCGCATCAATATCAAAAATAACCTCTACTTGCGGTACACCTCTTGGTGCAGGCGGTATGCCATCTAAAATAAATCTGCCTAAATTTTTATTGTCATTAGCCATTGGACGTTCGCCTTGTAAAACATTAATTTCTACACTTGGCTGGCTATCGCTTGCGGTAGAGAATGTTTCACTTTTTTTGGTAGGTATTGTAGTATTAGATTCTATAAGGCGAGTCATTACACCACCCATCGTTTCAATACCTAAAGAAAGAGGAGTTACGTCGAGTAACAATACATCTTTCACCTCACCTGTCATTACACCACCTTGTATAGCAGCACCTACAGCAACTACTTCATCCGGGTTTACACCTTTGTGTGGTTTTTTACCAAAGAATTTTTCAACTACTTCTTGTACTTTAGGAATGCGAATAGAACCACCTACTAAAATAACCTCATCAATATCGGCAGCAGTAAGACCAGCATCTTTTAGTGCTTTGCGGCATGGTTCTAATGTTCTTTCAATTAAGCTATCTGCTAATTGCTCAAATTTAGCACGGCTAAGTTTACGAACTAAGTGTTTTGGAGCACCGTCAATAGCCGTAATGTAAGGCAGGTTAATTTCAGTTTCCTGAGAAGAAGACAATTCTATTTTAGCTTTTTCTGATGCTTCTTTTAGTCTTTGCCAAGCCATTGGGTCTTTGCGAAGATCCATAGACTCTTCTTTCTTAAATTCGTCTGATAACCAATCCATAATAACTTTATCAAAGTCATCACCACCTAAATGCGTATCACCATTTGTAGATTTAACTTCAAAAACGCCATCACCAAGTTCTAATACCGATATATCGAAAGTACCACCGCCAAGGTCAAAAACGGCAATTTTACTGTCTTTATGTTGTTTATCAAGTCCATAAGCCAATGCTGCGGCTGTAGGCTCATTAATAATACGCTTTACTGTTAAGCCTGCTATTTCGCCAGCTTCTTTAGTTGCTTGTCTCTGTGCATCATTAAAATAAGCCGGTACTGTAATTACAGCCTCCGTAACTTCATAACCTAAGAAATCTTCTGCCGTTTTCTTCATTTTTTGAAGAATCATAGCCGAAATTTCCTGTGGGGTATAAAGACGACCGTCTATATCAACACGCGGGGTATTGTTATCACCTCTTGTAAGCTTATAAGTGAAATGCGAAATTTCATTAGTTACCTCATCATATCTGCGACCCATAAAACGCTTAATGGATTGCACCGTATTAATAGGGTTGGTAATTGCCTGACGTTTTGCAGGGTCTCCTATTTTACGCTCACCGTTTTTCAAAAATGCTACTACCGAGGGAGTGGTTCTGCGTCCTTCATCGTTTGCTATAACCACCGGCTCATTGCCTTCCATTACCGATACGCATGAATTGGTGGTACCTAAGTCTATTCCTATAATTTTTGCCATAAAATGTATTGTATTTATTTACTTTTGATTTACTTATCTGATATTATTTACTTATCAAGCAATGTGCCATTATTTATTGTCTGTAAAATTGGCAGAAAACATGACAAAACCCGGATTTTAACGATTAATTCTATTTGGAATATGGACAAAATAGACATGAATTTGTTTGGAAATAGGCTGTAATCGCAAACATATATATTGCATTAATTTATTAAATACAAAAACATTATATAGGCAATCATTAATATAAATAGCAATTTTGTGCATAAGAATACAATATGCCAATACACTTTTAAGAAATTATATTACCTTTGTATATATTTAGTGATATTCAAAACTAAATAATTCTTATTATGAATAAATTGAAACTATTTAGCATTGTGATTCTAGTTGTTATTAGTTCTTTTGGTTTAATCTGGCTTATAGAAGGTAACGACTTTTTCTTATATAAATATTTTGCCCCTAAGGAAGAAAATGTGAGAAGAGAGGTTTTTGAAAATACCAAATCTTATAAAGACGGCATGGTACAGGAATTACAAAACATGCAATTTGAATATATAAAAGCGGATAGCACACACAAAATAGCTTTAGCATCTATTATATTACATAGAGCAGCAGAAATAGATGAAACCAAATTGCCACAAGATTTACGAACGTTTATTGACAAATTAAAAGACGAACAAAAAAGTAAATAAAAAACTAATACGCTTAAATAATTATTTATGAAAAATAGCATGAAATATAGTTTTTACCTTGCAATTCTCATTTTTATATCGTCTATAATTTCTTGCGATACCCCACCACCTACCTCGGATGAGATACAACAAGGACAGCAAGAACGATTACTAAAAGAAGGTTCTGCACAAGCTGGTATGCCGAATATAAAGAATTTTAGAGAGCGTAAAATGCTAAAAGATATTCTGGAGCTTAGAGACCAAGATGGGTTAACTACCTATACCTACACTTATAGCGAAATGACAGGTAAATTAACTTTTTTTGGAGAAACTATCGGTTATGGTATTCCGTATGCTACACAGTTTACGAATCCTCAGAAAATAGAGTATTCGGGCAGAGGTAGTGGTTATGCCTATTTAGTATTGCCACAAGCAGACCCTAATGGATTATTCTCGCCGGCAGCAGCAGAAGGTACATGGGTATTAATGAAAGACCCTAATGGTAAAAAAGTACTGCCTGTTTATATTGAGCCGAGAATAGTAGTATCACCTTTTAAGTTAGATTTGAAATAGAATTTTATTCTACTGCATCTTTTGCATATTTTATTTTTCTCTGCAGCATTTCTGTAGATTTATTGTTTTCAAAAAGTGTTTTTTGCAACCAATTGCCGTTTTCATCTTTCTGCTCGTACTTCCAAGAATAATTTATTTGCAATTTTTGGGTTTTAAGATCCTCTTTTTCGCTTATCTTTTCGTTGTTTTCGTTGTATAGTGATGTAACTTTAGACTCTAAAATATTATTGCCGGAATACACATTTTCTTCAACTCTATTACCTGCATTATCGTATTTGTAAGTTACACGTTGAAATAAAACAGTATTTCCTTTTTTAGCTTTAGCATTTGGCTTAAAAAACTTCTCTTCTATTTTATTTCCGTTTTTATCGTATTTATTAGTGTGTTTTAGTTTTATTGTGCTGTCTATTTCATATTCAGTAACCTCAATCATATTTCCATTATCATCGTATTTAAACAATGCTTTACCGGCAGTAGCACCTGCGGTATTAAAATAATCCATTTCAGTTTTATTACCCTTGCTATCATAGGAATAAGTTTCATTTTTATATATTGTACCTTCATCGCTTGTAGTGTAATGCTCTGCAATTTTGCCGTCTTTATTATATTTAAGAGTAGCCTTACCTCTTAGCTTATTATTTTCGTCATAATTCATAATTTCAGTTTCGTTACCACTTTCATTATAATTATGTACATTTTTAGAAACTATATTGTATTTATAAGCACTATCTGTACCAGATACTTTATATTTTATTTCTGTTACCGATTTGATGTTACCTTTCAATTTTGCTCTTGTAAGGTCATTCTTCGGCTTTTTAACTAATTTTGGTTTTTCAGAAGTCGTTTTCTTTTCTGTACGTACTTTATTTTTAGCAATAGGTTTTTTCTTACTTTCAGCCGTTGCATTTAAAAAAAAGCAAAGAACCAATAAACTACTTAAAATGTATTTCATACAATCTACTTTTTTTGAGAATTATTTTAAACTACAATAATAAAACGTAAATTTAGAGCATATTTTGCAAATATCAGGCTTAATTTTTTGCAGTATGAATAATATGTATATTTAAGTCTTCTATTCTTATTTTAAAAATCGTTTCATTTCTCTATCAACCTCTCTCGATTTTATACTTTCTCTCTTATCATGAAGTTTTTTGCCCTTACCTAAGCCTATTTCCATTTTAGCTCTACCGTTCTCATCTATATACATGCTTAATGGCACTATAGAAAATCCCTTCTCTCTTACTTTAGCTTCCCACTTATTTAATTCCCTGCGTTGCAATAATAATTTACGGTCGTGTACGGGCACATGCCCTGCATAACCTGCATTTGCATACTCAGCAATATGTAAGCTTTTTACCCATAATTCATTATTAGTAAAAAAGCAATAACTGTCGTTAAAACTAACTTTGCCGTTTCTAACAGATTTAATTTCAGACCCGTTAAGCACTATACCTGCATTAAGTCTGTCTTCTATGGCATACTCAAATGTAGCAGGACGATTTTTTATGTATATATTGTCTTTCAAATCTATAAATAGTCAAATATTATTAAATGTGTTTACCTTACATAGTAAAAACAATTTAAATATCAAAACAGAACGATTGTAAATTATAAAATAAAAAAATAAAAACTAATTATTGCTACCCATAAACCAATATAGTACCTGAGCCAATTTCATTTTAAGGAATTTGCGTTCTACAATAAAATCAAGGAAACCATGCTCTAATAAAAACTCTGATTGTTGAAAGCCGTCAGGCAAATCTTTTTTAATGGTTTCTTTAATAATACGAGGACCTGCAAAACCAATTAAAGCATTTGGCTCTGCAATATTAATATCACCCAGCATTGCATACGATGCCGTAACGCCACCGGTTGTAGGGTCTGTCATTAAAGATATATAGGGTAAGCGGGCTTTTGCTAATAAGGTAAGGCGGGCAGCAGTTTTAGCCATTTGCATTAATGAAAAAGCACTTTCCATCATTCTAGCACCACCCGACTTTGAAATAATCATAAACGGTAACTTATGTTCTATGCAAAAGTCAATTGCCAAACATATTTTCTCGCCTACTACCGAACCCATGGAACCGCCAATAAATTTAAAATCCATACATGCAACAACAAAGCCCATACCATTTAATTTACCTTTGCCTACACGCATAGCATCCGTTAATCCAGTATTCTTTTGGGCTTCTATTAGTCTGTCTGAATAGGGTTTCATATCCACAAAACCTAAAAAATCTTTTGGTACAATATTTTCAAATAGATATTCAAATTTATTATTATCAAATATAATTTCAAAATATTCTTCCGAATTTATACGGTTATGGTAGCTGCATTTGGGGCAAACAAACAGATTATGATGTAATTCTTTTACTGTAGAAGTAGCTTTGCATTTAGGACATTTATGCCATAAGCCATCAGGGGTCTCCTTCTTTTCTTCGGTAGTGGTAAGAATTCCTTGCTTATTTCGTCTGAACCAGGTTGAAGACATAGATAAAAATTAGTGGGTAAAGATAAGCATATAAAGCCAATCTAAGAATCTAAATTTTATAATACCTAAAATACATAAATTCTAAACAACAAACTAATACAATAATTCGCATGGTTTTAAACCGGTAACACGTTTAAAAGCAGTACTGAAATGAGAAATGCTGCTATATCCTAATACATCGGCTACATCAGTAACTGACATATTTCTGGTTTTCAACAACTCGCTTGCAGTTTTTATACGTAAGTTTTCTCTATATTCATGTACTGTTTTGCCTGTTAGTGCTTTAAAGCCTTTTTTAAGATAACATTCATTTATACCCACCTTGCGAGAAAGCTCCCTTATAGTATATGAAATACTTAAATCTTTTTCAATAATCTGGCAGGCTTCTTTAATCTTATCACGCTCTGTTTCATAAGCAAGAAAACGACATGCAGGCACCTGGCAAACAGTAAACGGAATAGTAATGCATGCTAAAGCCCTTTGTAATAATTGTATAGTGGTATTTGTATTTTGTAAAGAAGCCAAGATAGCAGTTGTATTATTTGTTTGCTGTAATTGAGCTAGCAAGGAAAAAGACAATGTGCAAATGGGGAAACGTATTTCTGATACTTCATCAAATCTGAATGGCTGATTTGCCATTAGCGACTCTGCCGGGTATTGGTCGAAGAATGCGGGTAAAAAGCGTATAGAGTAAATACTTACATTAGGCTTTATTTTTTCATCATATAATAAATAGCGTAATTGCAGCAAAAATTGATTATCATCAACAGGAAATAAGTATAAAGTACCTTCTTCTTCAGGCAATTGATTTTCAGGGTAGCTAATTTCAAGTTTTTGTACAGTAATATAATTATTAACTGAAATATATTCTTCGTTTATAATATTGGCATTATTGCCAATAAACATTTTAAAGGAATTAGGTTTAATATTTTTTTTTTCCAGATTAGCCACAGCAGCAAAAATACAGAAAAATAAAAAGCAAAATAAGAATTAGTATTATATTAATTCAAAATTTTAAAATGAAGAATTCTCAAATTCTTACATAATTTGCCATCCATACCTTTACCTCAGCAACGTTATATTACCTTGTTTGTGTTCCCTTTCTCCGTCTTTATAGGTGGCATTTATTAGGTAAATTTATATGCCTTCCGGATGGGCTACCCATTAAAATAACCTTCTCGAGAATATAATATTTAAATATGTAGGCAATATATGAAATGATGAAAATGAAAATATAACTTCGCCAATTTGTTATCAATGCATCAATACTCTTATTTCATCGTCAGAAAGCCCGGTTAATTGAGCTATTTTTAGTATGTCCATTCCATCCATTAGGCAATTAATTGCCATTTCAATCTTTGTTTGTTTTGCCCTTTCTTCTGCAAATTTTTCTTTGTTTTCCTCTCCAATTTTAATACCAATTTCCTCTCCAATTTTAATACCTTCTTCTCTACCTTCTAACATGCCTTCTATTTTTGATGCTTTATGATTCGTAACAACCATACTTGCTTCGTATCGTTTTTGTTCCAGGTATCCTTTATAT
>CAIWXG010000454.1 GCA_903916555.1 uncultured Bacteroidota bacterium | reverse complement strand
TCTGTGCGTTCCCCAAATATGTAACACCCAGCACCAATGAGGCTACGAGAACTAATTTTTTGAATTTCATATAAATTGTTTTTATTTAATTTTAATTAAAAATTAATTTTTGCAATACTTTAATGTACTTATTTTTTGTGGCAGGTTAAGCATAACGCAGAACCAACATTACTCATTCTTTGGAATTTCCAGTAAGCAGTACCATGTACTTCGTGGCAAGATGTACATTGTACTTTACCGTTTTTGTCAAGCATATCTACACCAATTGAATGACCTAAATGTGAGGTAGAAGAAGTATCCCAAAGAGTAGGGTTAGCAGTTGTTAAAGTACCGTCATAAACAAAAGATACCGGGTGTGTTGTTCTCATATCGGTACCCATAGAAGACCTAGTGCTTAAAGCACCCATTAAAAGTGTTCTTGGAGTTGACATGGTGTCTTGTAAAGAACCGCCATTACCATAAGCGTTCACGGCAGTAACACCATCGTGGCAGCTAAGGCAAAGTTTAGAAGTACCATCCGGCTGACCAGCAGTAAAGTGGGTGTTGTAACCGGTGTACGGTGTAAAGGTTGCACTGGTGGTAACGTGGTTCCATAAAGGTACCTGTGTGGCATCGTTATTGTGTGGCGCGTGGCACACAATACAAATTTCACCACTTGGGTTGTAAGCGGCTTCAACTCCACTTCTAAAATCGTGGTGTGTGCCGGAAATCTGTGCTCTGCTTAGTGGCACAAGCCCCAGTAACAAGGAGCTAAGTAATACTAATTTTTTAAGTTTCATAAAAAAATTGTTTTGTTTTAAATAAATTGATGATGCAAAGATATACACGCTTTTATGACATGCAAATGACAATAATCAGTAAATATATTGTTTTTTGGCAAGTATATAAAGACGATTTTGTGTTTTATATAACATAAGAAAATCCTAAATACCTAAAACTACAAAAGCAACAACTGAGTAGTTGTTGCTTTTGTAGTTTTATATGTGTTATTACTATTTAGTTGCTTGAATGTAAAGCTACTTGATTACCCTCCGTATCAACAAAAAATGCCATATAGCCTACTTCTTCGTTTATTTGCCCTTTAGGAATCAATACTTTACCACCGGCATCTTCCACTTTCGATAATGCATTTTGAAGGTCGGGATTACCGTTAAAATAGATCTTAGCACCATCGGCACTTGGTTTATGCATATTACTCTGTACTAATGCACCCGATACCTTACCATTACCATTTGTAGAAGGAAAAAATGCCATTTGCATACCCATCATTTCCATCTCATTCATTTCTATAGAGAAAACTGTTTCATAAAACTTTTTAGCTCTTGCTAAATCACTTACTGATATTTCGAACCAGTTTAGCGTATTTACATTTTCATTCATATTATTTTGAATTTAAAATATTAATATTTTTTTGATTAATAAACAATAAAACGATTTCAATACAGTAAAGCCAAAATAGTACTATATTGAAATCGTTTAAAGAAAATGATTAAAAGAAGAATTCTTCAGAAACGATTTTACCGTCTTTTACGTTATAAACGCAAACTTCTTCCATAGAATTTCTACCCATTCCTTTCATAGTTACATCCATTGCCCAACTTATAGCAAAGCTGTTGCCTCCTACTATAGGTTCTGAAATTGTACTACTGTGAAACTCTTCAATAGCGGATTGAAAATGCTTTCCTTTTTCAATAATCTTATCAAGACCTGTAACTGAAGGCATTGGAGCCGGTGAATGTTCCGGTTCTGTACTTGTTGCATTTTCTGCAAATAATTCTTTTTGGGCTTCTTCAATTTGCCCCATTCTGCAAAGCTCTACTAAGCGGTTTGCTACGTCTTGTGTTGTCATGATTGTTTAATTTTTATGATTAATTAATAAAAAACTGTTTAAAATTTCAATGACCCGATAAAAAATAATATTTATGCACTTATCTATACCTACCCACAAAAATAACAATACCAAAAATAAATAATTTCACATAATTCAATTTTACATTAATATTAAATTTATGGTAAAT
>CAIWXG010000453.1 GCA_903916555.1 uncultured Bacteroidota bacterium | reverse complement strand
GGAAATAGAGGTTAGGTTCTTAAATTTCTGTACAGATTGTGGGCCAGTAACATTTATTGGTACAGACCTTTACAAAAATACAGGAAAAATATCGACAAATACTTCCGGAACATATTCCGTTACTGCTGATTCAACTTTATCGGGTAATTTACCTTATGCTAATTTTTTTTCGTACGCAGGCAACTACATAAGTTTTGGTGCTGACCTTCAAGCAGGAGTTGGAATACCCATTCAAATTAAAGTATTTAAAACAAAACCTGATAGTACCTTAGGCGATAGAATAAAAAATTTGCAACTAAACTATCCCTTTGTAGAAGATAAATCAAAATATCAAAAATCAGGAAAAAAAATACCAGCAGCCGAGTCCGGACTATATACAATATTACTTCTTGGTAAAATGAATGTTCCAACAACCTCAAAAGAGGCGGTAAAACTTGTGGTATTAAAGCATAGCAAGTAAATACTTATAATATTAATATTATGAAATTAGGAGATATCAATTCGATAAAAATTAAAAAACAGTTTTCGCTCTTTCTTCTATTTCTATTATTTGCTTGTAATAAATTTCCGGAAACAAAGCCTTTAACAAATCCGGCATATCTCAGGTTTGTTTATGATGGAGGTGACAGCTATTGGAGGGCATATCATAATTATCCTGTAAATACAATCCCAAAAGAAGGAGATGAATATCAAATTATCGGCTACTTTAATAGTTCTGATTATCCGCTTATTGACCAATATAAGGGGCATTATACAAATCAAGAATATTCTGACGGTTTATTTATAAATCAATTTCAACGCTTCCCCGGACCGGTATTAAATAACATGGATTTTTATAAATGGCAGCAAATTCCCAATGGTAAACAACAATTTTCATTCTATAATACCGGTTCAAATATAGCGCCGACAACTGCAAAACCCGATACTATAATTAATTATAACTTTAAACCGGGCGAATTTTATACCATTTATATTTTATACGACATTGATACTGATACACAAGTGTATACATACTATATAAAATTAACACATGAGGGGTTTAAAAATCAAGATTTTAGCGATGAAAAAAAAGGAAGAATCAGGTTTTTAAATTTAGACCATGTTAACAGAAAAGATTTTAACTATGATGTATATTTTCAATACTATTCCTACGATCCAAACTCAAATAACATAAATTATAAAGGGAATGAAAAATTTATGCAAAATTTTAATTCAAACCTTATTGACAGTGCTGAAAATGTACCTTTTTCCTACTATGATATTCCTGATTCTATATTAAACAACCCAATTGGGCATGAACCTTCTACAGCTTCATTGATGTTTAAATTTTACCAAAAAGGACAATCGGCTGCTACCCATTCACAACCACAACAAATGATTGCCACTGGTTTAAGTATTGCCGGACCTAATAATATCTATTTTCCATATTTTTTAGTCTCCTCCGGACCATACAAAAATGGCACTGCAAGAAGTATAATTAGTATGGGAATATTCTCAGATTTTAATGAGTTTGTAGCCTATTCTGTGCAACCTTACAATGCAAATGATGGTTATTTTAAAAAGTAACCTAAGAAATTCTAATATTGGGTAGCATATTCTTTACATAAAATATTAAACTCATTTTAAATAATCTAATATTATATTTTTAAAACACCAATCACCCTTCCGCCTTTTTTTTGCGCTTGTATACTTGATAGAAATAAATATATTGTTTATTCTAAAGTAAAAAATTATATGTATGAGTTGTTGTAATAAATTATAATTTATTCATAATTTATTTTAGATCAATCTATTAAATAGTTTATTTTCACAATCAAGTTAAAAATTACTTAAACTACAATTTAATTTTTTATGCATATACAAGAACTTAATATAATGGATGTTAAAAATGAATTAACTAATAAACTTTTAGCATTAGAAGAATTATTAGGGCATTTACAAAAAAAAACTAGAAAACAAGAATTATTGGTTAATTCTGGCTGTAGTTTGATTGAACTAAACCAAATATTAGCAGATGTACATGCCAGGATCGACTATTTTTATACCTTAAACACAAAAATAAATCTAATCATTTATCAAATTGAAAATCATTACTTAAAAAATGACAATGACTTGCTTGAATTGTATAATGGTTACAAAGCACTATCAGAAGTGATAATTGAAAGAATTATTAATTATTTAAGCTTAAAAATAAATATAAAGCTATACCTGACAAATGAGTTAAATTAAATATTAAAATAAATGCTCAAGAATATCTTTTAATCTCAGTTATATCTTTATTACCATTTGGCTTAATTTATAATTCGGCTTTTGTAAAAAATAAATATTGTAAAACTTATTTAGGTTAACTTTAACTTCTTTGTTATACTAAATACTGAATATTCTCATTTTTATAAGATTTTAGGTAATTTTATTCCTCATTATAAATAATCCGGATGAATCCTAAAGTTGATTTCTACTTTAACAAATCAAAAAAATGGCAGCTCGAAATAGCGCAACTCAGGCAAATTGTACTCAAATGCGATTTAATTGAAGAATTGAAATGGGGCTGCCCATGTTATTTGCTACAAAAAGCAAATATTGTATTGATACATGAATTTAAAGAATATTGTGCGCTCCTATTTTTTAAAGGAGCATTATTAAAAAACCATCATGGTTTACTCATCCAGCAAACAGATAATGTACAATCGGCCAGGCAATTGCGCTTTACAAATTTACTTCAAATTATAGAACAGGAAAATATTATTAAGGAGACAATATTTGAAGCAATAGGCGTTGAACAGGCAGGATTAAAGGTTAATTTTAAAAAAAGTACTGAACTTATTTTTCCACCTGAATTTGAAAATATTCTCTCCCATAATCCTGATATTAGAGATGCTTTTTATGCCTTAACACCCGGAAGGCAAAAAGCCTACAACTTATATTTTTTAGCAGCCAAACAAGTTAAAACTCGCGAAGCAAGGATAGAAAAATCACTTCCGTTGATTCTTGCCGGAAAAGGGTTGGATGATTAACTACTTAGGCTTTTCATGTTAAAATATTAGTCAGCAACTTTACGCTTATAGGTTGGTTAATTATACTTGCTTGTCTATTATCTATGGTTACAGGTCGATTATCACCATAGTTTGTTTAAAAGCAACATTTTCAAAGCCTATATTTGCATTAAGGTTCGGGTTTTATATTGACTGTTTCTAAAATCGGATGACAAAGAAAATGATAAAATATAGTGCAACTAAGGCGGTTAAAAATTTGACTGAATATATAAAAATAACGAGTTTTATTATCACAATTTTTTTTCCATTACATCATTGCCTAGCCCAGCAAGCCACAACAAAAACCTTGTTGGCACTTTCTAAAAATAACCATACCTTATCAATTATTAACCCTTCAACGCTGAAAGTTATAGCCACCGTACCTGTTGGCACCGACCCGCATGAGGTAATTGCCTCTACAGATGGTAAAACGGCTTACGTAACCATATATGGCGGTGGCAGTTTACATGAATTGGATGTAATTAATCTGATTGCCAATAAATCGATAGCCGTAGTTGATACCAAACCCTTAATGGGGCCTCATGGACTTACCTTTGCCAATGGTGCTGCTTGGTTTACTGCCGAAGGTTCAAAAGCAATTGGCCGCTATGATGCAGCTTCAGGAAAAATTGACTGGGTAATGGGTACCGGTCAGGATAGAACGCATATGGTATTTGTATCTGATGATGGAAAAAAAGTTTACACCACCAATGTGTCATCAGGTACTTTTAGTATTTTGGTTGATAGTTTGGTACAACCGGGAAATTTTGCTCCGCCCGGAGCAAAACCTCATCATGATTGGTTTCAAACTATTGT
>CAIWXG010000452.1 GCA_903916555.1 uncultured Bacteroidota bacterium | reverse complement strand
ATAAAACAAGCATTATTAATAAGACGGGTAGAGGAGACATTTTTAGATCTGTTTTCAAAGGGAAAGCTTAGCGGTACGGTACATACATGTGTTGGTCAGGAATTTTCGGCGGTAGCTTTCGCAGGGCAATTAAAGAAATCAGACTTTATATTTTCTAATCATCGTTGTCATGGTCATTATTTGGCTTTTACAAAAGATTGCTATGGGTTAATGGCCGAATTATTGGGTAAAAAAACCGGAACAAGCGGCGGTGTAGGTAGTAGTCAGCATTTGTGTAATAATAACTTTTATTCTAATGGAATTCAGGGTGGAATTGTGCCAGTTGCTGCAGGTTATGCCCTTGCAAATAAGCTACTTGGGAATAATAACATAGGAATTGTATTTATTGGGGATGGTACTTTAGGTGAAGGTGTATTATATGAAACAATGAACATTATATCAAAGTGGGAAATACCATTAATGATAGTTTGCGAAAATAATTTTTATGCACAATCAACCCCCCAAAGTGTAAACTTGGCTGGTGATATATTAAAAAGGGCAGAAGCATTTAACATAACAACTTTTAAAAGTGATACCGGAAAAGTAGAAGAAATTATTAATAATGCTGAAGCATCTATAAATTTTGTTAGGGAAACAGGCAAGCCGGCGTTTCACCTCGTTGATACCTATAGGTTGAAAGCTCACTCAAAAGGCGATGATGACCGAGATGCTGCAGAAATTCAACAATACCTCGAAAAAGATTTTTTATATAAATTCCAAAACGAAGATCCGGTTATTTACAACAAATACCTGGAGGAGGTTAATGAAAAGATACGTTTGATTTTAGAACAGGCGGAAAAAGACATTGAGCTTACCTTAGATGAATATTATAAGCCTGAAATAGAAGAAAAATCAAATACTTGGGCAGATATTAAAAATGAAAACAAAAGGCAAGTAGAACTTATAAATCAATTTTTTACGCAAAAGCTGGAAAACGATAAAAAGGCAGTTTTTATTGGAGAAGATGTGCTTTCGCCCTATGGCGGTGCGTTTAAGGTTGCAAAAAATTTGTCATTTAAATTCCCCGACAGAGTGTTTTCTACACCGATAAGCGAGGCTGCTTTAGTAGGCATATCTAATGGCCTAGCACTCTCGGGCTTTAAGCCTTATGCGGAAATTATGTTTGGTGATTTTATGACCTTAGCAATGGATCAAATTATCAATCATGCATCAAAATTTCATCATATGTATAATGGAAAAGCCTCTTGCCCAATTGTTATACGCACACCGATGGGAGGGAAAAGAGGGTATGGGCCAACACATTCCCAAACATTAGATAAATTCTTGGTAGGACTAGATAATGTTACTACTATTGCTCTAAATACTCTTATAAACCCGGGTGAAATTTATGAAACAATTCATCAAGAACCACACCCGGTAATTGTAATTGAAAATAAGGTTGATTACGGCAAAAAAGTTGGCAACCTCAAAATAAAGAATTATCGAATACAACGAAATTTTGAAAAGTATCCGGTTATCAAGGCATCTCCTGTTATATCAGAACCTACAGCTACAATTGTAACCTATGGTACTAATGCCGATTGGGTAATTGAGAACCTCAATGCATTATTCTCAGTAACTGATTTCATTCCTGAAGTTATTGTATTAACAAAAATACACCCGATAAATTATAACGAAATATTGAATTCTGTTAACAAAACAGGTAGATTATATGTTGTTGAAGAGGGAAGTAAATTAAATGGTATAGGAAGCGAAATAATAGCTGGGGTTATGGAGCAGAGCCAGACATCATTTTACGCAAAAAGAATTGGAGCCGTTACCGTACCCATCCCTGCCGTAAAATCATTGGAAAATATGGTATTGCCAGGAATTGAGATGCTCATCAATGAAATTAAAACAAGGTAAATGAAAGTTTTACAACAAATTACAGTTCCACAAGAATCGGTAAATGATCAGTATGTAACCGTTGTGGGTATTCCATTTGAAACTGGAGACCCTGTCAAAAAAAACGATATCGTAATAGAACTCGAAACTTCAAAGGCTGTTTTGGCAATACCCGCAGAAACAGACGGATTTGTTGAGTACTTTTGTGTTTTAGATGAAGAGGTAGGGATAAACAAGTTAATTGTACAAATATTAGATGAGCCAGTTAAAGAAAGTCACCCTATCACATCAATCAAACAATTAAGCGTTGAGCAACCACGCGAAGAAGTTTCGCAGATTCCTGTAATTTATACCGGAGAATATGAAACTTTGTTTTCTAAAAAGGCAGAAGAACTTATAGTCCAAAATAAAATAGAAAGAGAGAGATTTAAGCATTTTGATTTTGTAACTGAAGATGTTGTTTTGGATTTAATAAACCCCACAAGGATAAAGGCAAGCATACAAACCTCGGAGCAATTGGCAGCACCAGCTAAAAAAGAACATCAGGTTAATCCCGAGAAAGTTAACATACAAAAAATTAGCTCTGCCAAGAAAAGAGAAATAGATTACCTCTCGAACGTACAAGGGACTAACCTTGTTAGTACCATCTATATGGATATTGATTTAGGATCAATTTTTGACTCCCTAAACTCCTCACTTAAATATTTTAAAGATTCTCTGTTACCAGTTATAATTTATGAAACCTCGCGGCTATTAATAAAATTTCCCACTTTTAATGCATTTTTCAACGAAGGAGCATTAGCTATATATAAAGAAATCAATATTGGAATAGCTATGGATATCGATGATGGGTTGAAGGTGGTAAAAATACCTAAAACAGATGGCAAAACTATTGCTGAAATAGAAGATTCCCTTTTTGCCCTATCCAATAAATATCTAGATAAAGTACTTGAAACAAATGACTTGACTGATATTACCTTTACTATTACAGATCTTTCCTCGCAAGGGGCGTATTTTTTTACCCCATTAGTAAATAAAGGCAATAGCGCAATTTTAGGTATACCAAAAATTGACCATAAATTAAACCGGGTGTTATTAAGCCTTTCTTTTGACCACCGGGTAACAGAAGGTAAAAATGCCACAATTTTTTTATATCAATTAAAAGAACGAATTGAAAGCTATTCAATCGGGGGTAATTCGAAAACTAACATCAATAAAATTACCTGTTATAAATGTATGAAGAAGTTGAAAGATGATTTAAATAACAAGGGTTTTATCAAAGTAATCAATCAAAACGGCGAGGAAAAATTTATTTGCGACGCATGTTTATTTAATTCCTAATATGGAAGCAGCGAAAAATATCATAGCACAATTTATTAATAAAAATCCTGTTGAAATTACTGATGATACAGTGATAGACAAAACAGTGGTAAAAGGGTCTATCTTAATACATCGGATGTACGCAGCCCTTTCTGAAGAAGGTTACCTAGTTCCTGATTATTTAAATATACGAACTTACGGAAACCTTTGCGATAAGTTAAACCAAAAAACAAGCGCTAATGTTCCAAATAATATAAACAGATCTGATGTTTTATTAGAGACGGATAATAGTATAGGCGTGGATATTGAAAAGTTGGTAAATATTCCTGAGGCAGCAGATTTCAGAGAGGAGCAGTTTTATATACAAAATTTCACCCCAAAAGAAATTTCCTATTGTACCTTAAAGGCCTATCCGAGGCAAAGCTTTCTTGGATTGTTTTGCGCTAAGGAAGCACTTTGTAAAATTAGTGCATCAATAGCCCAAAAGAAATTCAATGAAATTGAAATATTACATACAGAGGACGGCAAACCAGTTTACGAGGGCTATTTATTATCAATATCGCATACTGATGATACGGCAGTTGCTATTGCAATGAAGAATTCTAAGCCTGAAAAGAACATTACTCTTGAAATTGAAAAAAATGAAAAAATTGACCTACCTGTTTCGCCTCCTAAAGGTAGTAAATTACTATTGAGCTTGGTTTTATTCTCAATTTTAATTTCAATTACTACCTTACTTTTATATTTTTTGAGATTTAAAAATTAATTACGAAGTGATTATATTAACTCTATTTAATTTAAGAACATAATTTCATATTTTAAGAGGAATCATTAAATTAGAGGTATAAAAACTATATAATGAGACGAGCACTTAAAGTAACGAAAATGAGTAGTTCAGAAATCGAATTACTTTTAAAAAAGCAAGCAGATTATCAGGAGGAATGCGATTGGCAGTTATCTATTTGGTATCAAAAGGAGCTACATCGCATGACGTGGCGATAGATTTACCCATGGTAAAACATGTAGCTGTGTGTGAATGGGTAAAAAGATTCAATAAGAGTGGTGTTGATGGGCTTTATCCAATAACACAACCAGGCAAACCATCGAAAGCAACACCGGAACAATTAGCTAAATTAAAGCATATAATTCTTGAAGAAAGCCCTGAAAATTACGGTTACAATACAGGCACATGGACAGGTACTTTGCTAATAGATTGGCTTGATAAAAACATGAACATTTAAATAAAGAAAGCCTCTATTTATGTTTGGTTAAAAGACAGACTTGGCTTGCGGCATAAAAAAGGGAAAGGGTTTTACCCGGAATCGCATGAGCGATTACGAAGTCAAAGAGAGTGAGCGAGATAAAAAAACTCTCAGAAATTGAGCCAAATGCGGTTATCGTATATCAGGACGAGGTTTCCTGTCTAATACTGCAACAATATCCTATCAATGGGAAATAAAGGGAAAGTAGCCAAAAATCAAACAAAAACAACGTAACAGGGAGCTCAAAACGGTATTTGGTTGTGTAGAACCCAAGACGGGAAGAGTGGTTTATCAGGTATCGGAAAGAGGTAATGCTAAGACTTTTTTTTCATTCCTGATCAATGTTGTGAAAGCCTATCAAGGTAATAAAGTATATATGGTTTTAGACAATGTAGCCTATCATCATTCGCAAAGAATTAAAAGGGTACTGGAAAAATACAATCACAAAATTGAATTGATTTTTTTACCACCTTATTCACCCGATCTTAATCCCGTAGAAAGAATATGGTGGTTTATGAGAAAAAAAATATCCCACAACAGATATATCCTTACAAAGGAGATGCGCTTGGAATTACTAAGTCAATTTAAGACTGATTTCGCAGTTGAAAACGATCAAGGTAAAATCCTGTCAAATATATGTTCGAATATTAATTAGACTCAATATAATGGTTTAAGTTGGCGATATAAGTTTGACGATTACAAATTTTCTTTTAAAATATTTGTTTATAGGTTTATCGACCAATATATATAACAATTGTCCAAAAAGTATTGCTATAACAAAAAGAAATAAAATACCAATTGGTGAACAGGGACTTAGGAGATTGAATTTGAGAAATAAAATCTTTATTAGCCCCTGAATAATAAATAAATGGCTAAGGTAAATGGAATAACTTGCATAACCAATACTTGTAAATAAGTTTATAACCGAGTTGTTTTTTTGAATAAATAAATATTCTAAGTTTAATATTGAAAAAAGAAGCAAAGCTGAAGGAATCCCGAAAATTAATAATCTATCAATCTTTAACGAAACAGTTTCGGCATAAGCCATAAAAATAAATGAAGCAACTGCGATTATAATAGCAAGTAATAAGAAATGTTTGTAGTTTTTAGTTAACTCATATATTTTGAATAAGCACATCCCCAATATAAATTCAAACAAAAGATTGCTACTAAAAAAAACAGACAAAGCACTGTTATTAGTTGAGTTACCTAAACAAAAATGAAAAACAACAATTAGAATGACTACCGCTTGGAAATAGAAGCGCTTAATTAATATCATGGAAATCCAAATACAAAAATAGAAGAACATCTCGTAATTTAATGTCCACCCAACAAAAAGCACAGGATATAATGCAATAAAAAACAATGATTTAAGGTAATTAGTAAAATTTACCGTTGTAGTATTTATTAATTCTGGTTTAAATGTTGCTAACAATAAAATACATGTTGTAAAAATCCAATAAAGCGGTACTATTCGTGTGAGCCTGCTGACGGCAAAAGATTGAGCACTTTGGCCGTTAGCTACAATCATTGCCATTACAAAACCACTTATAGTAAAAAAAATATCTACTCCAAACGAACCGAAAATTGGTATAGATTTACGATGTGTAACTATTCCGATATGAAAATATACTACGCTTATTGCTGCTAAAGCCCTTAGGATTTGAAGTGATTTAAGTTCCGGATTTTTATTGAAGTTTGATAGCCTTGGAATCATATGCGTCATGTAATTGTTTTATTTTCATGAATTTTATACAGTAATTATATGAGTAGATGCCTATTCTATAACCCTAACAAGTATTTTCATAGCGGGGTTTCCCTGATAAATAAAATAGGGCTCTAAATTTTGATTCGCGACCGATCCGCTGGCAAGTACTGAATGGGAACCAGCCGTAACACCATTGTTTACTATTGCCTTGGCGCCTATCCAAACACCATCTTCCAATACTACACTATTAACAATGAGGTCAAAACCACTCTTTTGGTAGTTGTGACCGCCTGTAAGCAACAAGGCACCTTGAGAAACACAAACATTGTTTCCAATAATAATTGGTACAAGGCTGTCTATCCACACGTTTTCGCCAATCCAGGTTTCATTTCCAATAGTAAGATTCCAGGGATATTTTATGTTTACTCCAGGTTTGATTGTTAAATTTTTACCAATTTTTGCACCAAAAGACCTTAACAAAAAAACTTTGAATCGATTAATTGGTAATAAACTGGATTTTAAGAATATAGCATTCATGTAAAACCATAACACTCTTTTTAATGGACCAGCTCCAGGGTTATAGTTAGAGTTATCATATTTAGAAAGGTCAGTCTGCGCCATTTGTTTTATTGTTTGAATGATCAGATTTTACCCAATAATAGATGCTAATAACTAGTAGTATATAAATAACGAGGTTAAAAACTGTATGATGATCGAATATTTCTGATTGTTTTTTACTGCCAAATGCACCTAATAGAACAAATCGTAATATATTTAAAGCCTCAATTCCTAAAATTCCACCGAATAGGAATAATAATTTTGATTTTATTTTTTTTGGATAGGCAATAACAAATGCTCCAAAAAAGCTAATAAGACCCAAGCCTAAACAGGAATATACCACACGTAATAAACCATGACCAGCAACTAGTATATAATACTCATCAAAAATTGCAGGATAGCCAATTAAATTCAAAATTTTTGTGCTCAAAAACAATAACAAGTATCTTAAGCTGTGTATATAGTTTAAATAATTGGCTACAAAGGCTAAATAATGTTTACTTCCGAGCGTAGTAAAACTAAAATTTACCTTATTTAAAAAATCAAAAAATAAGTAAAGTAACAAAAATGAGATTATAAATTTAAAAGAACCAATTTTTGAAATAAAACTTTGTTTCTTTTCAATTTCTTCGTCTTTTTTTAAAATCTCATCAATTTTTACATCAACAATAAGTCTGAACCAAAAGCCTTGAAGAAAGTGGAAAATTATACCTGTGTTCCCATCAAGTATCCCAAGTCTAAAAAATATTCTATAATTGAAATAAATCATTGGTCTAGCATATCTTGGCAATTGCCACCATAATTGTTTTAACCAAGCAGTACGACTATCTGGTGAACCCCAAAAGTTTGGTTTTATTGTTTGTTGCCTTAGTTGTTGCATTCTTTCTACTTCTTCAACGGCAACTAAATCACTATATCTATTATGTTTATTTATCCAAAAGCTTATTTTATTTTCTTTTAAATTTTCTTCCAAAATATATCCATCTTTCCAAATCATTGTTTTGCCAGGAACAATAAACCTGTGATCCATATTTTCATTTAAATCAGAATAGCCAGCTCCATAACGAATCATTTTAAGTAAATAAAATGGGAAATAACCTCCATGTTTTATCCATTTGCCCTTAAAATAATTTTTACGATTAAAATAAATTCCATCAAAGTTGTTATAAGCCTCGCTATTAAAGCTTGCTAAATGATTAAATAATTGAGGGGTTACAATATGATCTGCATCCAAGCATACTATCCAAGGTGTTTTAATCTCGAAATTTTTTAGCGCAAAGTCCCATTGTTTTGGATGATTTTCAAAAGTGTTCGTTAAAACAGTTGCTGAAAAAGTTTTTGCAATTTCTAAAGTTCTGTCAGTACTTCCTGAATCTAAAATAAAAATCTCGGCATCTAAATCCTTGATAGAATTTAACAACCTTGGAAGATGAACTTCTTCGTTGTAAGTTAAGATAATAAAAGAAAACTGTTTATTCAATTTATTTTGTTTGAGTTACCCTTTGTGAGCAAAAATAAGCAAATCTAAGTCAATCTTCATGTTATAATTAAAAAAGGTATTGAACACCTATCTCATATAAATTGAAACATTTTTAATTATTAGGGTTTAATTTTATTATTCCATCATAATATTCGATATATTTTTTTACAAGGCGTTCTTCTAAAAAATCATCATAAATTATATTAGGCCCTAATTCGCGTATAAGATTAAGTTTATCCTTTTGGTATTCTGCAATGTGATTGATCATGTCACTTACAGATTTTGCATTTGTTTCACAAACCCAACCTAAGTTATTTTTTTCAACATAGTTTGCTAAACCTACCTTATCACTTATTAGTACTGGTGTTCCTACAGCTAAACTTTCTATAACAACATTACCAAAATTTTCATCGTGCGATGGTAAAATAAAAAGATCATGGTTATGCAAAATTGAAAATTTATTTTCATTTTGAAAGCCATGCCATGTAACATGGTCTTCAACTTTGTTTGTAATAATTAGTGATTTTAAAACATTTGTATAATCAGGATCTCCACTACCTACAATATCAAGGTGATAACTTACATTAATTTTATTTAATGCATTTATTAAAATTTCCAAACCTTTTTTTTGCTCAATTCTGGAAAAGAATAAAAGTCGGAGGTGCTCAGAATGATGATTTTTCTCTAAATTATTTTTGGACGGTAATTTTACAAAGTTGGGTAATAGATTTAAACTTAAAGGTTTTAGGAAAGAGGCTATGGCTTTTTCTTCTAATTGGGAGGTGACGAGTATATTTGATTTTTTAAGTAAGAATTTACCCCAAAAAGTGTGTATTGCCCATTTTGGGCCAATGTTTTTATTTTGAAATGAATAGCTACTCAAAGTACCTCTTGGCGAGATAATAATTGGGATATTTCGAAAAATAGCAATTGTTGCTGAAAAAAGTGAGACTAAATTCCACCATGCGTGAATATGTACCACATCATATTTTTTCATATTTTTCCACAAACTTATAATAAGATCAGGAGAGAAATGGCTATGATCTTTGGTTATGCGTTTAAAGTAGGTAGTAGTAACCCCTTCAACGTTTTGAGTTGAGTTAGGCAAAATATCAAGTTCAGTTTTTCCATTTGCTGTTGTAGTATACACATCAATATCTAAACCAGCTTTCACCAATTGCTCACTTAGCATGGAAACAGACATTGTAGGCCCGCCATAAATATAGGCAGGTTTATAGGCAGCACATATCTGTAAAATTTTCAAACCCTTTTGATTATCGTTAATTGTTTCATTATCCAAAAAATAGTTAACATGGAAAAGAAACTATAAAAAACAGAATTCGTCATAAACTCAAGACTTAAACCTCTCCAAAAAGATTGAAAAAGGCCACTAAATACCAATGCAGTTCCAACAGTATATCCGCCAAATAGATATTCTGCATATAAAGATATTCTCTGGGCAATATATCCATAAAGGTAAAGGAATACAACAATTCCCATTATTCCAAAACTTAAATAACCATCTACAATGAAGGCTGGTTTTGCAGATACGTTTGAATAATCAGTAGTAATTCCAGCTGCATAAACTCTTTGCATAATAAGACGTTCAGTTAGAGGCTTTTCCTGCCAAAATTCTCTCGGTATAATGGCAACTAATGATTGCCCTATTAAATCAAAACCATAGTAATTTATGTGTTTTGGTGTTGATTCAATATATTGAGTAAACATATTGATTTCTGTTAATCGCCCGGTTAAAAAATCCCAATTAGTAGTAGAATGACCAGTTTCTTCATCTTCAATAGCGGCATCTAAGGCCAACTCATAAGCATCAGCTACATCAACTCCTTCTTTCCATGCACTTTCTCGGAATACCTGATTGAATTTAGGTAGAAAAGTAAATAAAATTAATAAAATAGGTATAAAAATTACCAGTACAACCTTCTTATAACTTGGATATAAAAAAATTCCTAATACTAAAACACTTATTATTATTGGTTCCTTAAATCCTGAGGTTAAAGCACGATAAAAGTTTAACATATACAGAATGCTACAAATTATTGTACTCAGCGCTTTTTTCTGCGGAATTGCAAATGCGAGAGCTAACGTACCTGCAATAAAACTTAAGTTTGTAAATTGATAATAGAATTGTGTAAAACCAGGCAATAAACCAATTGTATATGAAAATAACAAAGAAAGAAATGCAACTTTTAACAGCAAACTCGATATGGAGGCTAATTCTATATAGTATTTTTTAGTAACCGGATAATTCATAGCACTTAAAATACCTGTAACAAATGCTGCATGACCTAAAACATAATAACGTTGGCATTGAGCTGTCAGGCTTAATTGAATGGGGTCAATTTTAAAAAAAACGTTTGTAACTTTTGCAAAGTCAACATATCCTAATAGGCTAGCAAGATAAAAAATAGAGCCTAGACACATATAACCACCAAATATTATTTGAATTAAGAATATTGGACGCATTAGTTGTCCTGAAAATTCAAGGTCGGAAGGAATTGGTTTTATCCATCCCGACATGGTTACAATAAATATAAAAATAGAGCCTCCCCAAGCAATAAAAAATGATAAAATAGGTGAACTTTGAAATATTGTTGCAAATAACCAAGGCAAAAAAAGTAATATATAATTACCTAAGTTTGATCGTTTTTCCATTAATATGATAAATAAAAATTGATATTATTTTATAATTACGGATTGTTTGTAAAATAAAATTTAAATAAAATACAATCCAATTATGATATTCCGAATTTGTTTATGATTCAATGGATTAAAATATTTTGGGGTAGAATTGAAGTTTCGAACCTCATGGTGTTCATAATAAAAAATCATTAGGGCGCAAATTTATGAATACTATTATACAAATTTCAAATTATAGCTGTTTAAATCGTTTTTTTAATAAATATTATTAAGATATCATGATTATTGAATAGTTATAAATTTAATTATTAAAATTTATATTTAATTATTT
>CAIWXG010000451.1 GCA_903916555.1 uncultured Bacteroidota bacterium | reverse complement strand
CTATGGCTTGAAACTTAAATATCCTAACGATAAAACAATTATGATTACGGGAGTGCAAGTAAAAGCTGATGTAAAAACAGGAATTGTTATTAATGTTTCTACTGATGCTCCCACTGCAGATAGTACAATATCGTATTCTACTGTAGCACCAAAGCCAAAACTTGATAAAAATAAGAAAAGATAATTTTTCTAAAATATATAGATACACACATTTTATCTTTAAATGATAGAATGTGTGTATTTTTTATATTACTTAAGTAGCAAATTTGTTATTCTACAAATTTACATACTTATCGCTTGCCTTTTTTATAAATGCCGAATATGTTAATCCCATTACCCCTATTTTTATTTACTTTTGAGTTTTTACTTAAATAAACCTTTTACACTTGCAAAAAGAAGATGACCCCGATTTACTCTATCAAATTGCTCTCACTTTTGTGCCGGGCATAGGTGCCAAAACGGGTAGGTTATTAATGGAAAATATAGGCAGTGCCGAAAAGATATTTAAAACATCGCTTAAAGAATTAAGGCATATAGACGGCATTGGTGAAGTAAAAGCTAAGGGATTTAAGGAATCCGGAATAATGGCTTTAGCTGAGAAAGAACTCAATTTTGTTCTTAAACATGGTATAAAAGTGCTGATGTATGGCTACCCAAAAAGACTTAGCAATTGCAGCGATGCACCTTTACTTCTTTATTATAAGGGTACAGATGTTTTAGAATATCCTAAAACGGTAGCAATTGTTGGTACTCGAAAAAATACGGACTATGGTACTAAACTTTGCGAAGAATTAGTGGAAGGATTGCATGGTATTGAAAATATTTTAATTGTAAGCGGGCTTGCATTAGGTATTGATACCGTAGCACATAAAAAAGCACTCATGATGGGTATGCCTACTGTAGGTGTTTTAGGACATGGTATGGATAGAATTTATCCCGATAAAAATAAACAGCTCGCTGCTAATATGCTTGAAACAGGAGGCTTATTAACAGAATTTCCTTCGGGCACTATACCGGACAGAACTAATTTCCCGATGCGTAATAGAATAGTTGCAGGCATAAGTGATGTTACAGTTGTTGTAGAAAGCGGCTTGAGCGGAGGTGCATTAATTACTGCATATTTGGCAAGTGGCTATAATAGAGAGGTTGCTGCTTTTCCCGGTAGAGTAAACGATAACCGAAGTACCGGTTGTAATGAACTTATAAGAACAAACATTGCTGCCATGATTACTAAAGCAGATGACCTTATTATGCTTATGAATTGGGACAGTAACAAAAAACAAAAGCCGGTTCAAAAACAACTTTTCTTAAATCTAACAGCAGATGAACAAAAAATTATAGATATTTTACAAACAAAAGACACAACACACTCTGATGAATTATTTCATCAAACACAATTACAGAGTTCTATCCTTGCAGCAACATTACTACAATTAGAAATGATGGGTTTGGTAAAAACATTGCCCGGTAAATTATATCGCCTGAATTAATAAACAGCATCAGTCATCGCTTTCAACACCTTCTTGCTTATTATAACCTTCAATTATAATAACAATTTCTCCTTTAGGGTTATTAGTAGCGTAATAAAGTGCCAATTCGCTTAAAGTACCTATTTTAGTTTCTTCAAACATTTTTGTAAGCTCTCTACATACAGCAGACTGCCTTGTAGCCCCCCACGCAGTTGCTAATTCGTTTAGTGTTTTTGCAAGCCTATGCGGCGATTCGTATAAAATAATTGATCTCTCTTCTTCTGCCAATTTTCTGAGCATGGTCTGTCATCCTTTTTTTATTGGTAAGAAGCCCTCGAAAACAAACCTGTTACTTGGTATGCCTGATT
>CAIWXG010000450.1 GCA_903916555.1 uncultured Bacteroidota bacterium | reverse complement strand
TTATGAGCATATTCCGAAAGGTTTTAGTTGCATTTCTTGCTTTTATATTAATTTCATGTTATGCATTTGCCGACCGTAAAAAGAAAGTTACACAGATAATACCTATCACAACTGGTAAGGCTGTATGGATAGACAGTGTTTATAATAAATTGACAATAGACGAGCGAATTGGTCAATTATTTATGGTAGCGGCCTATTCGGGCGGTAAAAATTATAATGAAGAGCTAATAACACAATTAATTAAAGACCATCAAATAAGTGGGTTAATTTTTATGCAAGGTGGCCCGGCTCGCCAAGCACTATTAACCAATAAGTATCAACAAATGGCACAAGTACCTTTACTTATTGCTATGGATGCTGAATGGGGTATAGGCATGAGATTGGATAGTGTAAAAAGTTTTCCGCGACAAATGATGCTGGGTGCAACTCACGATACAGCCTTGGCTTATGAATTGGGTGCGTCCATAGCCGCACAATGCAATAGGTTAGGCGTAAATATAGATTTTGCCCCCGATGTTGATGTAAATAACAATCCAGCAAATCCGGTTATTAATACGCGTTCTTTTGGTGAAGATAAAACTTGGGTTGCGAAGTTAGGTATAGGTTATATGCGAGGCTTGCAAAACAATGGTGTTATAGCCTGCGCTAAACATTTCCCCGGTCATGGCGATACAAATGTAGATTCGCATAAAGATTTACCATTGATATTAAAACCTTATGCCGCTTTAGATTCATTAGAGCTTTATCCTTTTAAAGAATTAATAGCCAGAGGTGTTAAAAGTATTATGTCGGCTCACCTTGAAGTACCGGCTTTAGATACGCAAGAACATTTACCTACTTCATTATCTAAAAATACAATTAGCAATTTGTTAAAAACAAAATTAAATTTTACAGGTTTAGTAATATCAGATGCATTAAGTATGAAAGGTGTTACTAAATACTTTCCTGCCGGTGATGCTGATTTAGTTGCTTTTGAAGCAGGTAACGATATTTTACTTTTCTCACAGGACGTACCAAAAGCAATTGCAAAAATAAAAACAGCAATAGACAGTGGTGCTATTACACAAGCAATGTTAGAACATAGTGTAAAGAAAATATTGGCTGCAAAATATGAATCCGGATTAAATAAATTTAAAAACATTGAAATAAAAAATATTGTTGAAGACCTCAATCAAAAAGTTTTTCCCTTAAGATATAAAATAGCTCAGTCTGCAATTACACTTGTAAGAGACGATAATGATGTATTAAATAAAATAAATGAAAACCTGCGTTTAAGCTATATTGGTATCAATGCCAATACAACAACACCTCTATACGAAGGTTTAGAAAATGAATATAAATCTGTTGACGCTTATTGGTTTCCCAAGAACAGTGATGAAGATGCAGGTGAAGAAATACTTAAAAAGATTTCTGTTTACGATGCAGTAATTGTAGGTATTCATAACCTTAATTATACCCCCGACAATAATTACGGTATTGATAATAATGCAGTAAAATTTATACAACAACTATCAAAAAAGAAAAATGTACTTATAGCACTGATGGGTAATGCTTATGCCATGCAAAGTTGCTTTGTAAGCCCGTCCTTATTATTAGGTTATGATGATGACAGTGTTACCAATAAGGCAATGGCAGATATTTTAATAAAAAAATCAAAAATTAAAGGAGATTTGCCTGTCAGCCCTGTGTCTATAGTAGGTAAATACAATCCGCCGGCAATTAAAACCGTAAAATATAATCCTGAAAATTCTCCCGAATTAAAACCGGTTTTAATGCCTAAGGATGCCGGAGTAAAAGACCCTGCAATGTTAGATAAATTAGATATGTTTTTGCAAAGATGTATTACAGATGGCGTTTTTCCCGGTTGCAGAGTTTTTGCAGCAAAAAATGGACAAGTATTTTATGATAAATCTTTTGGCTATTTAAAATATGACAAGGAAACACCCGTAGATGAAAATGTACTCTATGATATGGCATCCTGTACAAAAATATTGGCAACAACAATTTCTGTAATGCGTTTGTATGAAGAAGGAAAATTAGACCTAGATAAAAAAATTAGCGACTATTTGCCCACTTCTATTGGTACAAACAAAGCAGACATAAAAATTAAAGACCTTCTTTTGCATCAAGCAGGTTTAAAAGCTTGGATACCTTTTTATAAAGAAACATTAGATGAAAAAGGACGATTAAATAAACGTTATTACAGAAAATTTGAAAAAGGCGACTTCCAAACCCGTGTAGCAAGAGATGTGTATTTACGTAACGACTATATGGATACTATATGGAAACGCATTTACACAAGCAAACTTGATAATGCCGGTAAAAGTGTTTATAGCGATTTAGACTACTATTTTTTAGGTGCCATTGTTGAAAAAATTTCAGGCAAAACTATTGATGAATATGCCGATGAGCAATTTTACAAACCATTAGGTCTATCGCATATATTATTTAAACCATTAAGAAAGTTCGGACCCTTAAAAATTGCCCCTACAGAAAACGATGTAAGTTTTCGTAGCCAACAAATTTATGGTTTTGTACACGACCCCGGTGCAGCTATGTTCGGCGGTGTAGCAGGCCATGCAGGCTTGTTTTCCACAGCAGGCGATGCTGCAGTTATATTCCAAATGCTATTAAATAAAGGTGTATATGCAGGTAAACATTATTTTAAACCGGCTACGGTAGAATTATTTACGAAATACAATAGTTTATTAAATCATCGTGGCTTAGGTTTTGATAAACCGGCTACCGATGAAGATAATGGAGGCCCGGCAGGAGACCGTTGCAGTGCATTAGCCTTTGGTCATCAGGGTTTTACAGGAACCTGTGCCTGGGCAGATCCTGCTACCGGAATCGTGTTTGTATTTTTATCAAACAGGGTTTTTCCTTCTGCAGCCAACAACAAAATTAATAAACTAAGTGTACGCACTATTGCACAAGATTACATCTATGAATCCTTCGGAATACCAGTAAACCATGAAAGAAAAAAGACCTATGACAAACAAGTAGCAAAAGAAAAGTAAGAATTGATTTTTGGTTTATTATTTGCAAGTAAATGAACAATAATACAACTAATACTACTTACTGGTTCAAGCGTTCCGTTTCGACCTAAAACATACAAACTTCTCCTATGTTTGTTTCCTGAATGAAAATCGAGCATTTTAACTATTTTACAAAATATATTGTTTTATAAAATGTTTATTAGTGAAAAGGGGTGAGAGCGCAACAGAATCTCCTATGTTTCGGGAGTAATACGATTCCAATTAAAAGGAAGAAATACAACTTAGTATAGTTTTGATTTTATAAGTTTGTATATGGTATAAAATTGTTGTAATTTATAATATCTTATACCTCATTCCGGCATAAATATTTATACCCATCATTGGGCCCCATATCATGCTGGCATCAAATGTGCGCGAAAATGGATTGGCATAATCTATAATAGCATCATGTTGCATATAATTTGTTAGGTTATCACCACCTAAGTAGATTTCAAATTTAGGACTGAATACTTTAGATATTTGTGCATTCATTTGTATGTAAGACGGTGAATAATTGGGCGAGCCCTGTGTAACACCTATATGATTATGTATTATTCCCGGTGTTCTTTGCGAACTTATCCATTGTATTGTATAGTCAAATCGCCATTTGTTGTGTGTTTCATAATCAATATTTAAAAAGGCTCTATTGGCAGGTACTAAAGGCTTTTCTTCAAGTATTCCATTATAAGTACACATAACATTGTAATATCTGTGTGCCAATCTTATATTTAAATTATGTGCAATTTCATAATCTAATTGTACAGAAAAACTGTGTGCATACGACATTCCATTTAGATTATAAAAATTGACATATCCTGGATAGTCAATATCCACAACTACTTGATTCTGGAATTGTGTATAATAATAGTCTATACTTAATACTCCTGAGTGATAACCATATTTAAACTTATGAGTTAAATTTACACCGCTATTCCAAGCTATTTCGGGGTTTAAGCCGTAAGCTTTGCCGGGTATGGGGTTTAAAATGGTAAACTGACGATTGCCTGCCATAAAGCCCAAGTTTTCGGCTAATATATTTGCAGTTCTTTCAGACCTGCCAATAGAAGCTCTTAAAACGGTTCGTTTAAAAGGGGCATAACGTACATGCAATCTTGGTGTGATAAAATTACCGTAAATAGTATTATAATCATTCCTAATGCCTGCCTCTATATTTATTTTTTCTGCATAGTTATAAGAGTATTCTGCAAACGCCCCTGGTACAATTTCTGTTCGGTTAAATAGTAAATAAGAAAATTGTTCTTTAAAGTCATCATAAACCAAACTTGAACCGGCTTTAATACTATTATTGGTATTAAAAAGATAGGTTTGAAATATAAGATTGGCATAAAAACTATTCTGTAAACCGGTGTATTTGCGCGTACCGAAATCTGCTTCTTGATTATGATTAACAGATGATAATTGCAAACCTATGCTCGTTTCGTCTCTGCTACTAAATACTTTTGCAATTTTTGCCCAGTCTTCAATTCTCGTAGTATTATATTGATAACCCCAAGGCATACCGGGTTCTTGTTTATCGCCTGCTACATAGTACCAAGAACCACCAACACCTTTTGTATATAAAAAATGAATACCAGCCTGTATCATCCACCCGGAAGGCGAATTATAAATCCATCGGTTTAATAAGTTGTATTGATTGCCTAAAGGTTGGTCTATAAAATGGTCGTTGTTTAAATCTGTTTTCATCCATTGCGAGCTTATATCTGCAAAAAAGGTAGTTCCCAAACGATTGCTGAAATTATGTTTCAAATTTATATCTGCCTCTGTATTGCCTTGAGATGATTGATATAAATTTAAATAGAACTGCTCTCCGCTGAATGGTTTTTTAAGTTCTACATTTATTTGTCCTGCTACACTTTCGTAGCCGTTTACAACACTGCCACTACCTTTGCTTAGTTGTATGCCATCAATCCAAGAACCGGGTGTGTACGTTAAGCCTGTTATAGTAGCTAAACCTCTAATAAGTGGTATGTTTTCTTGGGTAATTAAGGTATAAGGACTGGCCAAACCCAATAATCGTATTTGTTTATATCCGGTAACGGCATCGGTAAAAGAAACATCTACCGAGGGGGTAGTTTCGAAACTGGAGCCTAAATTGCAACATGCTGCTTTAAGTAATTCTCCTTTTCCTATATTTTCTGTTTTAATAATACTATGTAAGCCTATTTCTGTAGATTTTATTTTTTCAACTACTACAAATTTATTAAGTTCTGTATTGCGTAATAATTCAATATTTAAGGTGTTATTGCCACTTTTAAGCGTAACCGTATCGGTATTGCAGCCGGTATAAGAAATAAAAATGATTTGTATGCTATCAGGTAATTCTAATAAGAAATTGCCGTCATGGTCTGTTTGTGTGCCATAAATAGAAGCCGGAGCAGCAACTATTGCACCTTCTAAATAATCTTTTTTATTTTTAGTGTTTTCTTTAGTAAAAACTTTTCCGCTTATTTTTCTTAATGCTTGTGCATTGGTAGATAAGGAGGCAATTATTAAAGTAAAAATTACAACTGTTTTTTTTACCCAATCATTCATAATGTTGAAGATTAGTGTTTTTTAGTTATTGTTTTATACTTGCAGCACTTTGGTAATTTATTGTAATCTACCTCGGTAGCAGTATATTTATCAGCATCATGCCCTGCCGATGCAATACTTTTTAATATTAAATCGGGATTGGTTTTTATGGAGTCGTACGTAACGGTTAAGTCTTCGGTCTCTTTTGACCAATTTGCATTTTTTACGCCTTTAATATAAGATGCATTTTCTATTCTCTTTTTACATTGCTCGCACACCCCATGCACTGTATAGTGTGCTGTAACTAAATTAGGATTAGGAGCAAAAGAATTACTTATAAAAGGAATAGCTAAAAATGTAAGTATGCAAAAAAATATACTTTTCATGTGGTTTTAATTTTAAAGATTTAATTTTAAAAAATTAGAATATAAATACCTGCCAATCTTTAAAACAAAGGTACGACTTAAAAAATATTCTTCATGATTATAAAAAAATATTATTTCTTTCAATTAAATTATTTATTGTATTAAAACAAGAAATTTAGTAGTATTGCCCATTAATTGAAAGACCCAAAATAGGGGCATTTTTTAACCCAAAGGTTTATTAGAAAAAAGAATCGGAGATTGAAGTAGAAACAAATTAATTTCTTATAAGCCATAAGATTATATATTTTTATAAAGGCATAATTATTTTATTTGTTTTATTGTAGTTTTATTTGTAAATTTAACCTCTTTTTGTCTTTTGTTGGATAAAGAGAACCTATAACATTAGTATAAATTATTTAGATATATATAAATACTTTTAGAATGAAACGAATTTTAAGGCATTTTTTTACTGTTGCTCTTATAATAGCATTACCTGCTATTAGTAAGGCTACAGTTAGTCCTAGTTTTACAGTAAGCATCCTTTCTAATTTTTGTAACTCCGTTTTTGCTTCTTTTACCAATACAAGTACGGGTACAGGTATTACCAGTATTCAGTATGTATTTGGCGATGGTTCCTCTTCTTCAGTAACAACATTGATAACTTTACCTGTAAACCACAGCTACACAACAACCGGTACTACCGATGGGTGGTTTAATGTTACCATAAATGTTTGGGATGCTTCAGGTACGCTTTATACCTATACAATAGACAGTGCAGTACATGTTTTTGGTCAGCCTACAGTTCATTTTAGTGATAGTTCTCGTTTTGGTGCAGGTGTTACAGAAGTATGCCCTAATACCACAATGTATTTTAGAAATACAACTAGTGATTCGGGTGTAGTTGTTTTAGGTTCAAGTGCTTGCACACCGAGTTGGCAATGGACCATTGATGGTACTACGTTTACAGGAGAAAGGTGTTCTTATACGTTTACTACCCCCGGTGTGCATATTGTAACCCTTGTAGAATCATCAGCATGTGGTTGTACGGGCTTTTCCACACAAACAATAACAGTAGATGAAGTACCAAGAGCCTATTTTACACGCGACAGTGTTGCATGCGACCATTCAACGCCGCTTCATTTTTACGATAGTTCTTATTATACATCCGGTTCCGGTATCATAAGCCATGTAAGGTGGCATTTTGGAACATCTACATCTACCGGTTCTTATTCTACGCTCGATAGCCCAACACATGTTTTTTCAGGTACAGGTTGGTCTAGAGATTCTTTAATTGTTTACTCTCCTGCAGGTTGTGCAGATACTTTTGTAAGGATTTACGATGTTTATGTACAGAATTTTAGAGTAGGTTTTACATTTACTTCCGATACCTTTTGTGCGGGTTCAACAGTTACATTTGTTGATACTACTATAGGTTCTCCCGGTACTTCAGCAAGTGGAAATACAAGTTTTTGGAGGTTTAATAATGGTTCTACTTCTTCATCAAGTAGTCCTTCAACTGTATTTTACAATTCTTTAACTACCCCGGTAACTTATTATGTGGTTGATTCTGAAATAAACTTTTACACCGGTTGTCACGGTATTGATTCAATACCTTTTGTAATTAATCCTAGACCGGTAATCAATTGGATACATTTTGATTCGGTATATAAATGTCATCCAACCTTATTAACACATTTCTCTACTTCAGTAAGTGGTGGCGGGGTAGGTATAGATAGTTTACGTTGGAGTTTTGGTGATTCACATAGCACTACAACCAATCCTAATACATCATTTACCAATCCTACAAGTCATCTTTACACTTATTTCGGTACTTATTCCATTTCGTTACATGTAAGAGATAGTAATAGTTGTACTATAGACACTACATTGAGCAATCTTATTAAAATAGATTCGCCAGTCTTTACTATGACAATTGACCCTTCCAGTTCGGATTCAGGTTGTGCATTAATAGATTCCCCTTTTCATTTTATATATCATACTAGTTTAAGTTATACCGGTTCGGGTACAAGTTCTCATTATATATTGGACCATATTAATTATGGCGATGGTACGCCTGATGTAACTGTTGACTTAGGATATCACGTATATACATATACTGGTACAACAGGCTGGGATTATATTAATTTCTATTATCATCTTCCTGATTCGGTAGGGGGATGTACCTACCATTTTAGAGATAGCGTATTAATAGGGAATTTGGCACCCACATTTAGTGTTACCATGACGGGAGACTCTTTATGCCCAAATTCTATTGCTACTTTTATAGCACATTGCACTAACTGTACCTCCGAAATATGGACTTTAGCCGGAACTGGTTTGGGTGGTGCCGGCAGTAGTTCTGATTCTACAGATACAGCTACCGTATCATATACTGCTATTGGTAGGCACAATATCGTATTGTTGTTAGATAGATCCGGTTGTTCTATTACATTAGATACTTTTGTTTATATTAGACCCCCATCTGCAACTATTACAGTATCTACACCAAGATGTGATAGTCCATTAGTGTTTTCTTTTACAGGTAGTGGTTTTGGTGCAACAGGTTTTCATTGGGATTTTGGTGACGGAACAACAGGTACCGGATTCCATATAAGGCATACATTTACACCTTTTTCGGATACGCAAACCTTTTATGTGGCACTTGTAGATAGTAATTTGGGGCATACATGTACCAATACCGATACAGTTGCAATACATATTTACCCAATGATGGACAGTGCCATATTTAATGTATCGGATACAAATGTTTGTAAGTATCAATCCATTCATTTTCATGCTCATTCTAATGCTTTTGGCTTATACAGTCAATATATTTGGAATTTGGGTAATGGAGTCATTCTTTATAGAACAGATACCGGTTTTAACTATTCTTATTCAACAGCAGGAACATATACTGTTACGTTAAGAGTTGGCAATGCCTATGGTTGCGATACCACTTCGCTTGAAAGAATAGTAATACATGTTTCCGGACCGCAGGGTGGCATACGACTTTCAGATACATTGGGTTGTTCTCCACTTACTGTTACATTTTTAGATTCAAACCTCATGACAGGCGGTGCAACACTTACACATAGGGGTTGGTGTTTTAATTATCATCCGGGTACCAATATTTGGAATCAAGTAGTGCCCTTAACTCGTAGAGATACTACCCTTTCTTATACAACAGGATATTATACGATTGTGCTTGCTGATACAGATAATGTAGGTTGTAGAAGCTGGGACTCTGCGCATGTTAGAGTTGTAAAACCACATGCTTATTTCACAATTTCCGATACCGTATCTTGTATAGGTTTAAGCAATACATTTAGCGATACGAACAGCCATTGTTCCTATTTTTGGAATTTTGATGGTACTGCTTGGAATACAGGTTTAGGACAAACGCCAACACATATTTATACTGCTAATGGTACTTATACCGTTACTGCCGCAATAGTTACACTTGGTTCTCCAGGTATGCCTGTCGGTTGTGTAGATACTGTTAGTAGGGTGATACATGTAGCAACAATACACGATACGTTTGCTTTAAGTGCTTATAGTTCAGCTTGCCCGGGTTTAATTGTTTTAGGTAGTAACTATACAATACCAACAACTTATAACTTTAGATGGGAAATTAGAGATACGTCTATTCATTATGATACCACTTGGGGAACCTCTTCTTATTATGTACCATTAGTTTATACCTTCCGTTATGCGGGTGATTATCAGATTATTTTAATTGATAGTACTGCATCAGGCTGTAAAGGTTATGATACCCAAATGGTACATATTGGTGGACCAACGGGTACGGTTACTGTTTCTGCTGATAGTGGTTGTGCTCCTCTATCAGCTACATTCTGTTTCCACCCCACGTACGATACAACAGGTTCCCATGCTTCTTTTTACTGGTCATTAGGTGATACTACTTTTGCGAATACGAATGAGTGTGCAACCCGTATTTATCGTACTGCACCTGTAATCTTTTACCCCGACCAGTTCCAATTATTAATTTCTTCTACCAGTTGTCCACCTGTATTAGTCAATTGGCCGCAGGATACTATACGTACGTTTGTATATCCTACAGTAACAACAAATCATCCGACTATTGTATGTAAATATTTAGGTGATACCTTGAGAGCAACAGCAACAGGTGATATTATTAGTTCTTATTTATGGACTCCATCCGCTTCTTTATCTTGCCCTACTTGCAGTTCTACTTTGGCAAACCCATTGGTAACTACCATATATACCGTTACTGTAACTTCTATACACGGTTGTAGTAGCGATACTACTGTAAGAGTTGCAATAGACTCTAATGTGAGTGTAGTAATACATGGTGCCGATAGTATTTGTATTGGTAATTGTACTAAATTATATGCAACTGGTGTTTATGACGGTTTATACGTATGGACGCCGGGTACAGGTTTGTCTTGCACCGAGTGTGATACTGTAAACGCTTGTCCTTTAGAGACCCAACATTATAGAATTATAGCACAGGATTTGGCACATTGCCCCGATACCGGCTTTTTTACACTCGTAGTAAATCCATTACCTATTATTACCTATACGCCCGATTCTGTGGTGCTATGTAAAGGGCAACCCGGCAAAATGGTAACCGGTATTGTTACAAATACGCCTACTGCAACTTGGAGATGGTATCCTAATGTGTTCATTTCTAATGACTCTATTGTAAATCCGATAGTATATGATACTTCAAACCTTATTTATAAACTATATGCTACATCCATTTATGGTTGTACAGATTCAATAAATGTACCGGTTTCCGTATTAGATTCTTCGCTTACATATATTAGCCCTGATACTGTTATTTGTGTTGGGCAAAGCATACGGATTTGGGCGGGTACAAATAAACCACAGGCAAGTTTCCAATGGTTAGATTCCATAAGTATGACAGCGGCACATTGGTTAAATAATGATACATTATATGACCCTATTGCTACACCGCCTGCTACAACTACTTATGCAGTAAAAATATTTGAAAACACGTGTTTCTCTGCCGTAAGATATACAACTGTTACTGTAGTACCATACCCTGCTTTATTAGTGCCTACTACTAAAACCATAATAGCCGGTTCTGCTATACAGTTATCGGTAATAGTAAGCAACGGATTAGCCATAAAGAGTTATGAATGGAGACCTGTAGAAACATTAAATTGCAGAGACTGCTCAGACCCTATTGCAATACCAACTGTTACAACTGTATATACAGTTACGGTTACAAGTATTCATGGTTGTACTACCGAGGATAGTGTAAGAGTAATATTAGTTTGCGATAACAGTCAGGTATTTATTCCAAATACATTTACACCAAATGGTGATGGAAATAATGACATCTTCTTTGTAAGTGGTAAAGGACTTGGGCTAATAAAGAATTTTAGTGTGTATAACAGATGGGGAGAGGAAGTTTTCCATACCGAAAATGTACCTGCAAACGACCCAAGTTATGGGTGGAATGGTACATATAAAGGACAAATAGTAGAACCTGACGTTTTTGTTTACATTGCAACCATTTATTGCGAATTAGGTGAGCCATTTAAGTTTAGTGGTGATATTTCATTAATAAGATAATATAATAAAAATTGTGTAATGAAAAAATATTTATTTATTATATGTACTTCTGTTCTTTCGGCTATTAGTTGGGTTAGTAAGGCACAGGATATACACTTTTCTCAGTTTTATGATATTTCCACATTACGGAATCCTGCTCTTACAGGCATTTTTAGTGGTGAATATAAAGTAGGTATAGATTACAGAAATCAATGGGCTGCAGTTGCAACACCTTATAACACGGTATCTCTTAGCGGCGAAACGCGTATTTTAGTAAATAGAACAATTGCTGATTATATAAGTTTTGGTTTAGGTATTACCTACGATAAAGCTGGTGCAATTGATTTTACATCACAAGAAATTTATCCTGCAATCTGTTACAACAAAGCCATGGACGACCAACATTATACCTACTTATCAGTTGGGCTTAGCGGTGGTTACTTTGCCAGATTTGTAGATATGAGTAAAATGACGTTCAGTTCGCAGTATGTAAACAGGTCTTTTAGTGGAAATAACCCATCAGGCGAAAATATTTCTTATTACAATTTGCATAATTACGATGTAGGTGCAGGTGTAAGTTTAAACAGTTCTTTTGATTTAGAAGGTAAAACAAACTATTATATAGGTGCAGCAGTTTATCATCTTAATCACCCCACTGAGGTTTTTACCGGACCACAAGTTTTAATAAAATTGCCTATTAAATCAGAATTTAATATTGGAATTCATTTTAACATGGGGGAACAAGCCGGTTTATCGTTGCATGGTAATTATAGTTATCAAGAACCTTATACGGAAGCTATTTTTGGTGGTTTACTTACATGGCATAATAGACCTCCGAGAATGAACAGCAATTTTGCATTGCAAATAGGTGCTTACTATAGATACCATGATGCAATAATACCTACTATTAGATTTGAAATAGAGAATGTTACATTGGGTTTTTCGTATGATGTAACAAATTCTAGTTTAGCAACAGCAGTGCCGGGTGCAGGTGCTACCGAGATTACTTTGTTTGTAAAGGGATTATATAACCATAGAAAAAATCCTCGCGATCCGGTTATGTGTCCTAGATTTGATACCCAAGTTTATGACCATTTTAGATAAGGTACTTTAAATCATATTAAAAAAGCACATTAGATATTTCTAGGGTGCTTTTTTTATTAAGCGAATTGTTCAAATCAATTAGAAAACCTTTCTTTTATTTATTCTATTTTTGTTTTCTTCTACTCTATATTTCACAATTTCAGTTATTAATGCTAAGGGCATAGGTGCAGTTAATGGAAATTGAATTGCACCTTTACTAAACGTATAACTTATTAATTTATCGTAAAATTTTTCTATTGCAGATGCCCTTGGATAAAAGCCTATGTGCTTTGTATGGGCAGCAAACCAGACAAGAAGACCATTGTCTTTAAAGGCAGGCATACTATAGCTCATTGCTTCTGTAGCATTAGGTGCTGCTGTTTTAATGGTTGCTCTTACTTCTTCTAAAACTAGTTGTATTTCTACCGGGAAATTGGCAATATACTCGTCTGTATTTTTTGGTTTGCTAACTATCATACAATAAACATTATATATTATTTATAACTATAATACATAAATGAATAAAGTTGTAAAGATAATTTTTGTTTGTTAGTTTTTAAAATATTGTATAAAATGAATTACAGTAAAAGGTGAAAGAATTAAAACATAGAAAAATTATTATTCTGAATTTATTACTAAAAACATAAAACAGCAATGTTTAGATAACTATTCCTGATTATTTTAAAATATTTTCTCTTTTTTTTTATTGATAATCAATAAGTTAT
>CAIWXG010000449.1 GCA_903916555.1 uncultured Bacteroidota bacterium | reverse complement strand
TCTGCAAACGTCATTAATGAGCATTTTGCCTTCAAAAATGAAATTGTTTTCATCAATTTTTTTGTAATTGTTGTCTTCCTCATCAAATTCATCTTTAATATCACCAATTATTTCCTCCATTATATCTTCTAAAGTAATAATGCCCGATGTACCGCCAAATTCATCTACTACAACTGCTATATGTATTCTTTTACTCTGAAATTCTTTAAGTAAGTCATCAATCAATTTACTTTCATGCACAAAGAATGCTTGCCGTATAAGTATATGCCAATCAAAATTTTGTTCATTAAGATATGGTAAAAAATCTTTAGTGTGTATAATTCCGGCAACGGTATCCAAACTTTCTTTATATACAGGTAGTCTGGAATAGCCGTTTTCAATGCAATAAGCTTTAACATCATCAAAAGAAAAGTCTAAATCAATAGCACATACATCCATTCTTGTACGCATTATTTGTTTTGCCGATATATTGCCGAATTTCAGAATGCCTTTAAAAATATTTACTTCTTCCTTGGTAGCAGAGTGTCCTACGGTAAGTTCTATGGCATGTTCAAAATCTTTATGGCTCATATTATTACCCGTTTTTGTACCAAGTTTACTTTCTATAAATTTAGTAGATGATACAAGTACACTACTTATAGGTTTAAATATATGTAGCAAAACCTTAATAAAAGGTGCAGCTAACAATGCCATTCTTAAATTGTTTTGTGTTGCATAAACTTTAGGTAATACTTCACCAAATAATACCAATAAAAAAGTAACACATACTACCTGAATTAAAAAAGAAACTAAGGTATTGAGCCCTGCAGGTAAAATAGAGGTAATAAAAATATTGGTTGTAATAACAATGGCAATATTTACAAAATTATTAGCCACAAGAATTGTGGCTAATAGCATTTTGGGTTGTTCTAATAAGTAAGATGCCTGTCTGGCATTTGCCTTATCCTTTATTTTAAGAAAGCTAATATCTTTGGCGGTAAGAGAAAAATAAGCGGTTTCTGAAGCTGCAATAACAGCAGAAATCAGTAATAATACAAAAATAATAATAATTTGAATAGTTGCATTAGTAGCCGAAAAGCCCACTAATGACTGTAATAGCATTATAGAATTCGTATCACCTTCTGTACTTTCCAATTTGTTTTAAGTTTCGTGAAAAAATAGGTACTAAAATAAGGGGGTAAAATAATGAAATTTAAATTACTTCCCTATTAAATTTACTTCAAAAACTAAAAAATTAAATCATCTTTTAAATCGGTAAGTGTATTATTACCAATATTTAAGTTGATACCGTTGTAATTGCTTTGGCTATCACCACTATCTTGCAGATTGTTATTATCGGGTACATCTTTTCTCTTATCTAACATTACTAAATTATCTACAACAATTTCTGTACTAAAACGGCGTGTTTTATCTTTATCTTCCCAATTACGTGTTCTTAATCTGCCTTCTACATATACAAGACTACCTTTATGCAGATGTTTTTGGGATAATTCTGCCAGCCCACGCCATAAAACAACATTATGCCATTCTGTTTGCGATATTAAAGCACCATTCTTGTCTTTATAGGTTTCCGTGGTTGCTAATGGGAATTTTGCTACTGCAATGTTCCCCTCAAGATATTGTATTTCGGGTTCTTTTCCTAAATTACCGATAAGCATTACTCTATTTATACCCCTCATAATTATTATTTTTAATTTTTCAAATGACTTAAATCAGACAATTTACTATTAAGAAAAATAAAAGTATGAAATTATTTTGTAAAAAAGAAAAAACTGTTTTCGGAAATGCAATTTTTTTTTGTTCAGATTGTGTTAACCATGAACCATTTATGAGATTTATTGATTTTTCTTTATTAATTTTTGCTAAAAAAAAACGTGCTTCAATAATTTGGTGTGAAAGTTTTTGTTTCGATGCACCTAAATAGTTCAATTCTTCCGCCGGTATATTTATAGTTTTAAATGTTTCTTGTATTTGCAATTCTGTTAGCGATAAGGGTTGGTTATGTTCAATAAGGTAGGGCTCATGCAGGTTTTGCCATATATCTTTTTCAGTTCGTTTTTGTATCCATATTTTTTCTTCTTTAACAAACAATATATAATGGAAAAAACGAGTTCGTACCTTAGTTTTCTTGCTTTTTACAGGTAATAGGCTAATAGAGTCTTGTTTAGATGCTATACAATTGTTTGCCAAAAAACACGCTGTGCATTGTGCATTTGCAGGTAAGCATACAGTTGCACCCAAATCCATAATAGCTTGGTTATAGTTAGCTGGGTTTTCCTTATTTAATAAACCATTTGCCAAATCGGCAAACAATTTTTTGCCTTCACCGGTGTCTATTGGTATATCAATACCAAAATAGCGAGCTAATACTCTATAAACATTTCCATCAACAACTGCGTGTGGTAAGTTATATGCAAAAGATGCTATAGCAGCAGCAGTATAGGGGCCAATTCCTTTTAATAATAATAAATCAATATAGGTATTAGGGAAATTTCCATTAAGCTCGTTTGCAATATATCTCGCTGTTTGCAGCATATTTTTGCAACGGTTATAATACCCTAAACCTTGCCACAATCTAAAAACATCATCATCTTGGGCATTTGCCAAATCTGATATTGTAGGGTAGGCGTCAATAAAATTTAAATAATAAGACAATGCTTGCAATGCACGCGTTTGTTGTAATAATATTTCTGATAACCAAATACGATAAGGGTCTTTCTCATTTTTCCAGGGTAAACTACGTTTGTTATCAACAGAGTGCCAATCTATAAGTAAACTACTAAATAGTTCTTTTTGTTTATTGGTAATTTCCATAAATAGGTGTTTTTAAAACTATTTGTATGATTAACTAAACTTAGTAAACTGATTATTCAATATACTGTTTCAAGCTATCAATAGGTGCTTCGCCTGAATATATTTTAATTAATTTGTGGTTTTTATCGTATATATTTATTTGTGGCAAAGCTCTATATAAATAAGCCTGATTTATAAACCCAATACTATCTAAGCCAATTGTTATTTTAGGAAAATCTTTTAAGTTCCTTTGTTTGTAAAATTCCGGTAAATAATCTTTCATGCTTTTATTGGCAAGCAGTAGAAGTTTAGATTTATTAAAAAGATGAATGTTTGTTTTAAGTAAATCCGTTTCTTCAATACAGTGTGAGCAAGTAGGATTAAACATCATTACGATGAGATTTGCGTCTGAAATAAAGTCTTTTTCTGTAAGTAAATTAGATTTTGCTATTAAACTTTTTTTGTGTTTAAACCAATGTTTTCTTTTGTGGGCAGTAGTTTTTGCATTTACACTGTCTATTGTAATAACTAAAAAAGGTGGCATGGGTGTGCCCAATTGTGTGTAATCTATTTTTGGTTCTGCCGGTTTCGTTTTTTTAATATGTGCAGTGTCCACATGTTGTGCCGTTGCAATAAAAGATGCAAAAAGAATAAGGAGTGTAAATAGTTTGCTTAACATGCTGCTAATTTAAACAATGTTTAGATAAGATAAACACAATTCTAAACTAAGAAATATAGTTAGTGGAAATAATAATAAAATAAACCTTAGTAGTAATGTGGATTTTTCTTATTGTATAAATTGTTTTAAACTATCTATTGGCAAATCGCCGCAAAATGATTTTAATAGTTTATGATTTTTATCATAAACATTTATTTGTGGCAATGCTTTGTATAAGTAGGCTTGACTTATAAAATTCGTACTATCCATTGCTACCGTAATTTGAGGGTATTTTCTGGTGTTTCTTTGTTTTACAAAATCAGTAACATAAATGGCAGTACTTCTATTGGCTACCATAAAAAGCCTGGATTTATGAAAAAGCGATACATTCTTTTTTAATAATTCTGTTTCTTCAACACAATGTGAGCAGGTAGGGTTAAATATCATTACAAACAGGTTGGCACCTATTTTCAAATCTTTATTAGTTATAATATTTAAATCGTTAATTGTATTTCTTTTCTTTTTCAAAAACGACTTTTTATGTTTTTTTATAACCCCATTTTGTATTAGGGTATCAACCGGTATGCCAATTAGTGGTGGCATATCCGCACCTATTGCAGTGTAATCAATTTTTATATCGGCAGGTGTTTCAATAGTTTTGAGCTTGGTTTTTTTAACTGAATCTTTATTTTGAGCGTTCAAAAAAAGTGTTCCCAGAATGCAAATGAAAGTTAGTAGCTTGCGTAACATCTTATTGTTTTAAACTATAATGAGATTGAATAAATATAACTATATGGCAAATTCACACATTCCTTTAGCAGAACGTATGCGTCCCAACAGTCTTGATGAATTTATTGGTCAAGAGCATTTGGTAGGCAAAGGTAAGGCATTAGAGCAAATGATAAAAAATGGTAAGGCACATTCTATACTTTTTTGGGGTCCACCGGGTGTAGGCAAAACAACATTGGCTCAAATAATTGCTCACTCATTAAATATACAATTCTTTACACTAAGTGCTATTGATAGTGGGGTAAAAGATGTGAGAACCGTAATAGATATGGCTCGCAAAAGCGGACATGCACTATTGTTTATAGACGAAATACATAGATTTAATAAAGCACAACAAGATAGCTTATTAGGTGCGGTTGAAAAAGGAATTATAACACTAATAGGTGCTACAACCGAAAATCCTTCTTTTGAAGTTATCAGTGCCTTACTGAGCAGATGCCAAGTATTTATTTTACATGCATTAAGCGAAGAGCATCTTAAAGCATTGGTAGCACAGGCTATGCAAAAAGATAAATGGCTAAAAGAACAACAAGTTACAATTGATGAATGGGAAGCATTACTACAACTTAGCGGTGGTGATGCTCGCAAACTCTTAAATTTACTTGAATTGGTGGTGGCTTCGCTACCAATTGAAAATAAAATAATTACGAATACAATAGTGCAGGAAATAGCACAAAACAGAATTGCCCTTTATGATAAAACAGGTGAACAGCATTACGACATCATATCTGCATTTATTAAGTCTATGAGGGGCAGCGACCCTAATGCAGCCGTATATTGGCTGGCAAGAATGATAGCAGGCGGTGAAGACCCGAAATTTATTGCCAGACGCATGATTATATTGGCAAGTGAAGATATTGGTAATGCAAACCCTAATGCATTGCTGCTGGCTACAACCTGTTTTACGGCTGTAGAAATAATTGGCTACCCCGAATGTCGTATTATACTGTCGCAAACAGCTACTTATTTAGCAACATCACCCAAAAGCAATGCGGCATATATGGCTATCAATAAAGCACAGGAATTGGTAAACAAAACCGGCGACTTACCCGTACCACTCCCTATTCGCAATGCACCAACCGGACTTATGAAAAACTTAGATTATGGTTTAGGTTATAAATATGCGCATGATTATCCCGGCAATTTTGTAAATCAAGAATTTCTACCCGAAGCAATAGTAGGAACACCCTTTTATGACCCCGGTAGTAATACCGCCGAAACAAGAGCAAGAGACTATTTAAAGCACTGTTGGAAAGATAAATATGGGTATTAGTTTAATAGTAAAATCAGAATGAGTATTGTCCTTAATATTTTATTAAACTAAATTATTTTGTGTAAAAAAATTTTTATGTAGTTTTTTATTTATCAAGGGTTAGATAGTTACGAAAAATGATAGAATAAATTAAGTATTTCAGTCTGGAGCGAGTTTGTCGTAGGGCAAAGTGCGTGGCAAACCCTTATCCTTACCCCTATTTGCAACCTTAATTCAAAAAATAATACTGAAATTATAGAAAAACTTAAAGACGATTTATTTAAAAGAAACTTTTAGAGCAAAACTAAAAAAATAAGGCGAAGCAGCTACCGCATTTAGCACTCTTTTTAGACCCCTGCCTGACACAATAGCCAGCCATATTATGGATTTATTTTATAAAATATACTTTTAAAAGAACCGACTTTTATCGTAATCTATATTCCAATAAAGAAATCTACAATCCTAAACGACATAAAAATAGGACAAAGTCCGAAGCAATTTTAATAAGGTTTACCATTAAATGTATGGGTGCAGCAAGTACATGATTTCGCCGGAGCCATAGCATTTTCATCGGCTTTAATAAGTAACCCATTTTTTACGGTTAATTTTGAATAATATGAACTTTCGCCTATTCTCACAATTCCATACTCCCCGTCCTCAAAATCTAAGTCAACCAACCAAAATACCGGGTCATGTTTATCAAGCCGCTTTAGTGCTTCAGAGAATATATCATCCCACTTTTGACCTACTTTGGATAATAAGAATCTAAACAGGGGTGTATAGTCATAACCTTCTCTCGTTCTACGTATTGATTTATGTGAGCCATCGAAGTTACTCATTGCCTTGCTGTTGCGCTCGTGGCGAAACTCACCTCCCAGTGTGTTGTGATGAAAACCTATCGCTAACTTATTGTATTTGCGATATAATGGTTCTTTAGCTCTGTTCATATAGATTACGCAAATATAGGAGTTTGGTTCGAGTTTCCCTTTAGGTTAAAAAGCAAAACCTGTGACCAGCGCAGGTTTTAAACTAAGTGCCACTTCCTGCCAGTTTATCGAACCATTTTAAAGATTTTTCTAATAGAATATACCCTTTGAAAAAATATTGTTTGATAAAAAATTGTTGCCAAGCAAGGATAAAAGATAAGTTATGAATGGGAGTAAAATGGGCGTTATAAACGCCAGACCAATGCATTATCGAATCATTCGAGGACGAGATTGGAGGTCAGATGAGGTATTTGCGTTAACAAAGTACATAAAAATTCATAACAACGTAAATTAATTTGATGGTGCAAGTGTTTTAGAATGACTTACACATTTTAGCAATACATTGGTTTTGATTGACTAACACATATATTTTATAAATATTTATTTGCATCCTTAATGAGTTAAAATTCTTATGCGAAAAATGAAACAAACCGAGTATTTTCGGGTATATTATTGGAAATAAAAGATAATCTGCGAAACAAAATGAAAGAAAAAACAGCAACTATAGAACACTCTGTAAAGATAATCTATTTTCATGGCTTTAATAGCAGCCCTGATAGCGATACATGCAAGGCATTACAAAGCCACTTTGGCAAGGAGCATATTATTGCTCCGGCTTATGATTACATAAACCCCGAAAATGCTTTTAAGTACCTAGATGATTTGATAAAACCTATAAGTTATGAATACGAATTGTATTTTGTAGGCACAAGCCTAGGCGGGTTTTGGGCAAATTATTTCTCTGAAAAATACCGGATTCAGTGTGTACTGATTAACCCGAGTTTAAACCCCGAGTTTTCTCTAGATAAATATCTTGGGTTGAACGAAAATTTTCATACCAGAGAAAAGGTAATGCTTACACTTCAGAATATTGAAGCCTATAAACAATTTATGGTTGCAGATACACCTTCTATTCCTAAAACCGTACTGTTAGGTGGTTTGGATAACGTAGTTGACCAGGCTTATACCCGATCTGTAATGAGCAACCACTACATTGCTTATGCCCCAAACGAAGGACACCAGGTAAAAGACAAAACACTCATTATAAAATTGGTGCAAGATGCATTGGATTATATAGGTGGTGATTGTAATAATGACTGATAGCATTAATGCGACACATGTTGTTTAAAAAAAATTTCATATATATATGAACTGTAGTGAAAATAAATACTAACAGCTGAAATTATTTATAGATTTGTGATGAGAATAAAGGAAATACGAACCAGCAATGTAGGAATATTTTGAAAATTTAAACAATGAAATTATAAATGCACAATCAATACTTGTTCTTCCTGTTTCAATGTGGAATATTATATGATATTAATTCCAAAAAAAGCAAAAAAAATGAAACAAAACGGTAAAACCTGAGTATAATATTTCATAGAAATAATGAATGAATCATTATGATTATAATATTATACAAAATGAATATTGTTGATAAATGTTGCTTTAATTTTGAAGAAAAGATAATTTATTTACATGGGTTTAATAACAGGTTGCACAATGATATTTCTAATAAGTTGAAATACTATTTTGGTGAAAATATGATTATCGCTTCCTATGATAATATAAATCCTCTTAATGCTTTCGAACAATTAGATTTATTGATTCGAGGTTTAATGGCAAGTGATAAGGTTTATTTAGTGGGTGTAAGTGTAGGGGGATTTTGGGCAAATTATTTTTCGGAAAAGTATGTGCTGAATTGCATTTTGATAAACCCTGTTTTAAAGCCTGCGGAAATATTTAAATTGAAAACAAATGAATATAAATTGCCTGTGTTCAAAAATTTGAAGGCTTGGCAGAATTATAAAAGTTTAGATACGCCCGGAATCAAGAAAATAATACTGTTGGGAGCTAAAGATAATTTTATTGATCTCATCTATATAAGACACATATTTGAAAATAAATTTATTATTGAAGATGCGGAAGAAGGGCATGAATTTAAAAATATACATACAATACTTGATGTTATTGAATTTTCAATTGCTGAATTTGACTTGCCATTTTAATATTGTACGTTGTGAAAAATAATTTTTCTGAGATTAAATATTTAAAAAATAACCAATAAAACACATTTAGATTATGAACGAACAAGCAATACAACATTTATTAGATCATGTAAATTCTATAAATGAAAAATATGATGGAATTGCTAAGATAACTGGTGAGAAATTTAATATATTTTCTATTTTAAGAAAAGAAAATGAAGAAGTTGGTTTGCATTCACGTTTTATTGGCGAATTATTAAACCCTAAAGGCATTCATGGACAAGGTGTAATATTTCTTACTTTATTTACAGAAACACTTGGTATAAATCAGTACCAAGAAAATCAACTTTGCAATGCCCAAGTAATAATTGAAGAATACATTGGTAAAAAACAAGACGACAAGCCAAATGGTGGAAGAATTGATATTGTTGTTAAACCTGTAAATGGTGGCAAAAAGATACTAATTGAGAATAAAATAGATGCCACTGATCAACCCCAACAACTTATACGATATTGCAACCATTACCCCGATAGTCATATATTTTATTTGTCGCCTTATGGGAAGCTCCCTTCTGATTTGAGTGTAGGGAAAGAGAGGGAACAAAGGCATTTAGTTCATGGAACTGATTTTCAATGTATTTCATACAGAGATAATATAAAAAAATGGTTAGAATCTTGCTTAAAAGAAACAACAAACTTTCCGTTACTCAGAGAAACTTTACAACAATATATTTACTTAATTAAAAAATTAACTAATCAAGCAACAAATAAAAAAATGGAAAAAGAAATATTTGGTATGATTACTAAAAATGCTACAAATTTTGAATCTGCAAATACTATTGCAGGCAACTTTGAATCTGCAAAAAACGAATTGTTAGAAACTTTTTGGATTGAAGTTAAAGCACAATTAGAAAACAAATTAAATTTAAGTAAAAATGAAATATTCTATACACCACCAAAAATTTCTGATAGATGTCCAGCATTATTTATAAATACTAAAATAGAAAATGCTTGGGTTGGTATTCAGCCTTTGAATGGAAAAGAATACAATCCAAATTACAATAGATTATTTATTGGGATATGCGATAAAAATAACAAATTTAAAGACAATGATAATAACCATTATTTACCAGAATGGAGAATTTGTAAAAATTTCGAATATCAAAATGCAAAATTAGATTTTGACAATATCGATACTTTAAAATTGATACTCCCAGATTCTAAAAACAGAGAAGATATTAAAAAAGTGATTGTTGAATTTGCGGAAGATTATGTTAATGATCCTGAAGTTGTTTCTAAATATTTTGCAGATAATATCTAATATTTTTTCTAAAATTTATATTTTACTTCAAAGCTATTTTTTATTCAATCGCAGATTTTTTTAAATGTCTTTTGAATGCAATTCTGAGCCAATTTTTTTGGGGGGGCTGATACCATTCTAATTAATACCTACCCGGATTTAAAAGTCTGGGCTATTGTTTTATTATAAAGTACCCACAAGTTTGTTAGTCGGGGGGCTAAAGCCTAATTCCCCACATTTTCCCCCATGCTATAGCATGGGGTTATTGCATTATGCAATTAATTGATTATCAATATATTACTCCTATATTTCGTAAATTATCATGGTATCCTATTTAAACATGTTGCATTTATTGTAGTTATAACATAAAACTAAATATTAAAACTAATGACACAGAAAACAGAAAAACCAATAAGTAGTGAACAAATTTCTAAGGCTTTATTGATTAACGGAGACACAAAACTTCTGCTAAGAAAAATTAAGAAAGGAGATAAAGCTGCAATGGTGCAATTGGTCATGCTTAATATGGCGCATATTATTCGGCATCTTGACAATCAGAAACAAGCGCATAACAACTATCGTGTTTTATCCACAATAGCAACCACGGCTTTAATTGATACCGCTATTGAAGCGTTTATTGATTCGGTAGAATCTTATGTAAAGTTTTCAGATTTTTTGGAAACTGACAAATTTGATGATGACGAAGAGTGGTCTTTCTGTCGTAAATATGAGGCATGCATTGACAAAAGCATTGAGCCATTATTATTGAAAGCAAACAAATACAGTTGTTTTTTTGGTAATTCGCATTTGCTGCCAAAGAATGTAGCTATGCTAAATAAACTAAACCGGATACTAATCGAAAAACAGAAAATGATAATGGAAAGATTGGCAGTCTATTCAGAATTATTGGATAATAGAATATGCACTAAGAATAATTTCACACAGGACTATGATATAGTCTTAACGATTAATTATTACACCAAGGAAAATGGCAACCCGATACATATATGCAATCACTTTTGTGATGAATCATCTATTTGTGATATAACTGATTGGGTTGACCCATGCATGCCCTTGATGCCTGTTTTAGACGAGCCTTGCTGTTATTTGCTACACGACTTGATTGTCAATTCCCGTATTGGCAAAAAATTGTTTAAAATAGATAGTATATGGATTAATATAAAGATTGAAGATCAGAATTTTACAAATAGAAAGGAGTTTATATAGTTGGCTTATTTCCTCTATACAGAAGCGTGGTACTATTGCATTTTTGCAATTGTTGATTAATTTTTAAAAAAAACATAACAAGTGTGTTAGTCCGGGGCTAAAGCCAATTAGCCCCAATTCTCTCCCCATGGTGAGCATGGGGTTATTGCATTATGCAATTATTTGATTATCAATTTATTACTCCTTTAGTTCGCAAATCATCGACATATTCTGTTTAAACATATTGCATCAGTTGTAATTCTAACAAAAAATAAATATTAAAACTAATGACACGTAAAACAGAAAAACCAATAAGTATTGAACAAATTTCTAAAGCTTTACTGATTAACGGAGACACAAAACTCCTGTTGAGAAAAATTAAAAATGGAGATAAAGCCGCAATGGTGCAATTGGTGATGCTTTATATGGCGGATATTATTCGGCATGTTGACCATCATAAACAAAAGCGGTATAACTACCAGATTTTACGCAATATCGCAACAACTGATTTAATTGATACTGCTATTGATGCATTTATAAACTCGGTAGAATCTTATGTAAATTCTTCTGATTTCTTGGATAAAGATAAATTTGATGACGATGAAGAATTGTCTTTCATGGATGAATATGAGAAATGTATTGACAAGAGCCTTGAGCCAATATTATTAAAAGCGAACAAGTACAGTTGTTTTTTCGGCAATTCGCATTTGTTGCCAAAGAATATAGCCATGTTGAATAAACTGAACCGGATACTAACGGAAAAACAGAAAATGATAACAGAAAGATTGGCAGATTATTCTGGATTATTGGATAATAGAATACGCACTAAGGATTGCTTTACACAGGATTATAATTTAGATTTAGAGATTAATTATTACACTAAGAACAATGGCAACCCGATTCATACGACCTATGACAATTGTACCTACTTATTTAATTGTGAAATAACTGATTGGATTGTCCCTAGTATGTCTTTTATCCCGGTTTTAGAAGATCCGTGTTGTTATCTGCTTCACGACCTGATTGATCATTCCCGCATCGGTAAAAAATTGTTTAAAATTGACAGTATATGGATTAATATCACGATTGATGATCAAAATTTCATAAAAAGAAAGGAGTTTATATAGTTGGTTTATTTCTTCCCTCTGGCTGTCTAGAAAATCAGCCGGTTTGCAACATGAATTTTAATATATGTTTCTAATTTATAGCAATACTTTAATAAGTAAGCTAATTTTCTAAATCCCCAACTCAAATTTGAAATGAATGATTACACTAAAACATATAAAACAAAAATCACACAAAAATCACCAACCCTCAAACCCTTACTCACAACAAAATACCCTGATAACCACCCTTAAATAGGTGCAATTAAACATTATAACCCTGATAATAAATCAAATACCTTACACCCAAACCCAATTACGCAACAAAATCAAATAACTCACTATGATTAGACAGTGGGACTTCACAACCTAGCACTAATAATTAAGATTTTTAGCAACTTTAAGGTTGTAAATAAATTTATTTTTAAAGTTTTTAATGAAAAATCCTAAGATAGACAATTGATTAACAATGAGAAATAAATATTAGAGATATTATATAATAACATTTTAGATGATTATTTTGCTACATATTTTAACAAATCAAAAAACATTCATTTCCCCACCCTGATTAAACCTGCCATTTTGCACCGCCCTACCTTTTTCCGGTACTTCAATCACTGCCCCCCAAGAGCATGAAATGTGGGAATTTGCGAATTATTTTCTTAATAATATGACAGACCTGTTTACAGTAGCGGATTTGGAGACAAAACAAAAAATAGTTGGTTTGATACTGCCTGAAAAGGTAGTTTTTGAAAATAAGCAATATCGAACCAATATTGAAAACGGATTAATTCCGCTACTATTCAATACCAGTACGGCGCTTTAAACATTAAAAAAAAAGAAGTATCTTGTAAAAAAGATACTTCTTCCTGTTACGTGCCCCGAACAGGAATCGAACCTGCACATCCTTGCGAATACCAGATTTTGAGTCTGGCGCGTCTACCAATTCCGCCATCGGGGCTTTTTTATTGGGCTGCAAATGTATCAATTCTTTCCTTAATTCGCAACAAGTATTTTTTTCTAAAATAAAAATCTTTTATTTGTAATAATATTTTATGGTCATTATTTTTTTCAAATAAATGTATTTGTTTATCCACGTTCATCTTCCATTGCTCTAATTGTTCATTTAGGGTTTCTCTTGCTTGTGTCAATAGGTTTTTGTTCGTTGGTTCCAATTCAAAATCACTAAGTGCTTCGTTAATTTCCATCATTTCCATTAAAAAAACGGATGGCAAATTATATTTTTCATCTTGTACTATTAAATTATTTATTTGTAGTATGTATTGCATGGTGGCATCATTGTTTTTTAATATTTTATATGCCTCATTATTTATAGCAGCCATACGTAGTGCATTATCTAATTCTTCACCACCGGTACTTGCAAAACGATCGGGGTGGTATAAACGGCTTAGTTCATAAAATTTTTTCTTTATTATATCTTG
>CAIWXG010000448.1 GCA_903916555.1 uncultured Bacteroidota bacterium | reverse complement strand
TTGTCCATATATATCTGCAGTATTTTATAGCCCTGATAAGAAAAAGATGGTTTTTTGGTTAGGTGAAAAAATGCCTAATGCTGTTGCGAATAATATTATTTGTAAAAAAAAAGAAGAATACAATTTAAATAGAATGGTTGCTATGGATTTAGATACATTTTTCTCAATAACACCGATGATTGGTTATAGAGAAAATAGCAATCAAGCATGGAAAATATGTATATTTCATGGAAGGAAAACTAGTGGCAAGACAAAAGAATCAGCTGATAGATCACTTGCTGAATTTTGTTTTGTAAATTTGAAAGATATTGAGTTCGATTATTTAATACAGGATGGAGTTCATAAAGGGGAATGTATTTGGAAAAAGTATGGAAATAATTTACAAGATGCTAATTTTTGGGATAATTGGATGTGGCAAAAGGATACTGTAGGTTCAGATAGTTTTTATAATTTTCAAGAAACGCGACCTAAAGGAGATTTACCTGAATTTAATGGCGTTCGTAAGTGCTTTAAATGCTTGAAAGAGGAACAGATATATCCTAAAATAGAATATCCTAAGGAAATACTTGATATGTATAGTGATAAATAGTTTTGCTTTAGGTAGATTGGACTATCAATAAAACATGAAGGACCTATTTTTGATGTTTTAGTTTTTAATTATAATTTAAATAAAAAGAGAGTGTAATATTTATAAATATGATTAAAAAATTATTTATTATTTGTTTAATTGATTTAATACTACTAGGAATATTCGTTTTTCGGATACATCCGTCAGCAAGTGTATCTATAATGATTATAGTATATGTGCCTTTTTTATTTATCATAAATATGGTTATAGGAATTGTTTTAAAAATCTTTAAAAATAAATGGGGAATTCCATTTTTGCTAAATTCTATATTATCCTCAATTATCTTTTTCTTTCTTTTTAATTATGCAATTACATATAGTGAAGATAGCATGTCTAAGAGTTTTTATTTTAAAAATGGAAATAAAAAATATTTTATTGATTTAACTTTAAATGATGGTAAGTATGAAAATAATTCTGACTTTAATTTATATGAATTAGAAGATGGTAGTTCGTCTGGGATAATGATGGGATATTATGTAACTTATCGAGATACTTTATTTTTGAAAAGCAATGGCAAACAAATGTTAATTTATAAAAATACTTTGTTTGATCATCCGCAAAAAGGAAATAAAATTCAATTGGATAATAGGATGAAATAATCGTTTTATTATAAATATTATTTTTATTTCCATCTTTTCCCTCAAATGTCCCGAATGCAATAAGTATAAATAGGAAGGCGTTTTTAACAATCTTTAATCAGTTATCTGATAAAAATAATTAATTTTGCTACATGGCTGGATAATTAATGCTATTTTTGTATTCAAGTTTTAAGTTTTTTTTGCTGTGAAAAAAATTGTAGCTATAGTCATTAGTATAAGTATTTTTCTGCATAGTTGCAGTCAATTACTTATACTTGCAAATTATTTAGCAAATAAAGACTATATATCCAAAAATTTATGCGAAAACAGAAACAAACCCCAATTACATTGTAACGGTAAATGCTGTTTGAAAAAAAAATTAGATGCCGATAGTAAACAGAAGAGTACTCATTCACAATCTCAAAAAGAACAAGAAGTACAAACACTCTTTTGCAATGATTTAAAAATGAGTATTCCTACCAATTATTATACTAATGTACAAATGGAGTTTAATATTTATAAATTTATTCTAAAAACTTCTTATTTGGTAAGTGTTTTTCATCCACCAAGTGTGTAGATTGTTTTTTGGAAATTAAAATAACTATAATATATATTCTTTTCTAAATGGAATTGATGTATAATAATTTTATTATTTAAAAAAAAATAAATGAAAAAGATATTTTTTATATTTCTAAATATATGTAATTTATTTGCATTAGATTGTTTTGCACAGCAAATTGATGCATTAAAACAGCCACTTATAATAGCCGGTAGCGAAAATGAAAAATCGTGTTGTCCAGCCGGTAGTTGTTGCACAGGAAGCCAAACACCAATAGGCGTAATGACAGACCATGTACATGGCAAAGGAGAATGGATGCTTTCGTATTCGTATATGAAAATGAATATGGCAGGTAATAGACAAGGTACTAAAAAAATAAGTAATGACACCTTATTTGATAAGTATTATTATATGATGGCACCGCAAACAATGCAAATGGAAATGCACATGGCAATGCTTATGTATGGGGTAAGCAATAGATTTACATTAATGGCAATGGTAGGTTATACAACAAACAATATGAGTATGGTAATGCCGGGTGCTATGATAATGCCGGGCATGAAAGACCCATCTTCCTCAATGTATTCTACCACATCGGGTATAAACGACACTAAAATATATGGTTTGTATAATTTGTCAACAAAGGAAAATTACCGTTTTGTAGCAAGTTTAGGTTTAAATATACCAACTGGCACTATTAAAGCAAGCGGAAACACCGCATTGGCAGTTAATGGAAGACAAGCGTATGACATGCAAATGGGTACAGGGTCTTACAGTATAATGCCGGACATTACTTATGTAAGAAAAATAAATAAATTTTCTTTTGGAGTAAATGTGGGTGAAGATGTAAAACTGGATAATAATAATGCTGCTTATAAAGTTGGCAATGTATATCATGGTACTGCATGGGCAAGCTATCAATTAGTGTCATTTGTAAGTGGGTCATTAAGAATTGAGCATGTAATTAGTGATAAAATAAATGGTTCCGATTCTTTGATATCCATAGCGTATCCTAATACTTATGTTTACGACCCTACCACAGAGGTTAAAAACTATGGTGGCAACAGAAGCTGTATCTATGCAGGTCTTAATTTTTATTTAAATAAACCGGTAATAAAAAACTTCCTCTTACAGGTTGAATATGGTGTTCCATTTGCTGAAAATCTAAATGGAATTCAAATGTCTGCTAAAGATAATATACAAGTGGGCTTGCAATATAAGTTCTAAAAAATATTGCATAATAAATACAATATAATAGGTCTTTACTCTTTTTTTGCATAATGAGTTTATATTTATATATGCTCTTTATGCAGTTATAGTTGCATTTTTCTTTACTCACAAATAACTAATTCATGAAATATAAAAATAAATTAATTATATTACTATTTATATCCGTAATATTAACAACACTATTTTCATCTTCTTGTACAAAATCATCCAATTCAGGCGGAACAACAGGTACGTTTTATATTCATTTGCATACCGATATAGATACAAATGAAGTTGCAGACACAACGGTATTATATAGAGATGCAATGGGTAGGCATTTCAGTTTAAAGACTGTACAATTTTTCCTTTCAAATATTGTTTTGCAAAATGCAAATGGCACAACTTATTCAGTTGCAAATGCAGTAGTATTGAAAGATATAGATAGTGAAGCATATATAATAGGTAATGCACCAATAGGAGCTTACACATCTGTAAGTTTTAATGTAGGTTTAGATTCAAGCACCAACACAAAAACTCCGGGAGTTTTTAATACAAATGGTTATATACCAACCTCTGCAATGTGGTATGGTACAGTTACGAACGGATATAATTTTATGAAATTGCAAGGATATGCAGACACTACTATAATGCAAACAGGGGTAAATCCGGTATCCTTTTCTTACCTAATAGGTTCTGAAGCCAATTTAAGAAAAGTTACTATGCCTATACGTTCGGCAAATACGGCATATAAACCTTATTTACTTACTGCAAATAGTATTGTATATATTCATATTATTTGTGATTATGGTAATTTGCTCTCTGTTGTTAATTTTAATACACAATACAGTACGGATAGCTATACTCTAAATCCATCAATTGCAACAAAAATTGCAAATAATATTCCCAATATGTTTCATTATGAAGAATAGTTGTTTAATACTTGTTTTCATCCCGATAATATTTTTATTTATTATCGGGATGAATTCTTGTACTCATAAAAGCGAACTATATACAAATCAGAACATTAGTTTCAAGAAAGAAATAATTCCTGTTTTAACCGCTAATTGTGCTATAAATAGTAATTGCCATATAGGTTCTTATAATTTTAACGACCATGTAGATTTAGATAGTAATAATGTATATATTACGTTAACTACAAAGGGATTAGTAAATACACAAAATCCGACAGCGAGTATTTTATATACACAAATTAATAGTGGTATAATGCCAAAATATCCTGCAAGTAAATTATCGGATAATCAAATAATATTAATATTAAACTGGATAAAACAAGGAGCTATTAATAATTGACATTCAAATGGTGTTATTTTTGAATTTAACGAGAATTAGTACATTTTCCTTTTAATAGCTTATATTTGCATTATATAATTTTACTATGCCACTTTTATGCCAATAAGCCTAAATGAAATAAAAACACGTGCTTTAGCCTTTAGTAATGAATGGCAAAATGAAACAAGTGAAGATGCCGAAGCCAAATCTTTTTGGGATGGATTCTTTTTTGTATTTGGTATTACACGCCGCAGAACTGCAACATTCGAACAAAAAGTACATAAATCAGAAGACAAGCAGGGTTATATAGACCTACTATGGAAGGGTGTTTTATTAATAGAACACAAGAGCAGGGGTAAAGATTTAAATAGAGCATATCAACAGGCAAAAGATTATTTTCCAGGAATAAAAGAGAAAGACTTACCCCGATATATAATGGTAAGCGATTTTGCTAATATTAAATTATACGACCTAGAAGAAGGATGGAATAAAGAATTTAAACTGAATGAATTAGTTGACAATATTGATTTATTCGGGTTTATTTCCGGTTATAGGCAGCATGTAATTATAGAACAAGACCAAGTAAACATTAAGGCAGCCCTAAAAATGGGTGAACTGCACGACCAATTGAAAGCTATAGGTTTTAGCGGGCATGAACTGGAATTATATTTGGTAAGGTTATTATTTTGTTTATTTGCAGACACTACAAACATTTTCGAAAAAGGTATTTTTAGAGAATATATAGAAATCAGAACAGCAGAAGACGGTAGCGATTTAGCTATGTATCTAGATTCTTTTTTTCAAGTACTGAACACACCCAATGAAAAACGACTACTAAATATTGACGAACAATTGGCAGCATTTCCGTATGTAAATGGCAAATTGTTTGAGGAAAGATTAGCAACAGCCTCTTTTGATAAAAAAATGAGGCAAACCCTATTGGAATGTTGCCAACTGGATTGGGCTAAAATATCACCTGCAATTTTCGGTTCGCTATTTCAGAGTGTTATGGATGTGAGTGCAAGACGTAATTTAGGAGCGCATTACACAAGCGAATTAAATATTTTAAAAGTAATAAAACCATTATTTCTGGATGAATTATGGGCAGAGTTTGAAAAATTGAAACGAGACAGGAAACCGCTTGATACATTTCATAAAAAAATAGCACAATTGCGCTTTCTTGACCCTGCTTGCGGATGTGGTAATTTCTTAATTATTGCCTATCGCGAGTTGCGGTTATTGGAAATTGAACTATTGAAAGCTAAATTTAAAAACCAGATAGCAACTAATATAGACAATTACATCAATGTAAATGTTGACCAGTTTTATGGCATAGAATACGAGGAGTTTCCGGCACAGATAGCACAAGTAGCCATGTGGTTAGTTGACCACCAAATGAACCAATTAGTAAGCCAGACATTCGGGCAGTATTTTGTGAGGTTACCCCTAACCAAACACGCAAAAATTGTGCATGGCAATGCTTTGCAAATTGATTGGCAAAGCATTATGAATAAAATGCCTTGGGATAAAAGAACGCCACGATATAATTTTATTTTGGGTAATCCTCCATTTATTGGAAAACAATTGCAAGATAAATATCAAAAAAAAGATATGCAATTGGTTTTTAATGGTGTAAAATCAGCCGGATTATTAGATTATGTAGCATGTTGGTATATAAAAGCTGCAAAATATTTAACGAAATCAAATATAAAAGAAGATGGAATGCCAAAAACTAAGTGTGCATTCGTAAGTACAAATTCAATAACTCAAGGCGAACAAGTTGGAGTATTGTGGAATGAAATGTTTAATACATATAAAATTAAAATTCATTTTGCGCATCGTACATTTAGATGGAGTAACGAAGCTAAAGGTAATGCAGCTGTTCACGTAATAATAATTGGTTTTGCAAATTTTGATATTGAAAACAAAAATATTTTTGAATATGACAATATAAATGGAATTCCAAAAGAAACAATAGTTAAAAATATTAATCCTTATTTAGTAGATGCTAAAGATATAGTTATCATATCAAGAAGAAAACCAATATGTAGTGTAACTGAAATTTCCTTTGGGAATATGCCAAATGATGATGGCAATTTTTTATTAGATGAAACTGAAAAAACACATTTAATCAATAACAATATTTTATACAAAAAATATATTAAACAATTTATAGGTGGGAGAGAATTTTTGAATGGTGAAAAAAAATGGTGTTTATGGTTGGTTGATGCAATACCAAATGAAATTAATAAATTAAAAATAATAAAAGATAGAATAGAGAGTGTAAAAATTTATAGAATAAATAGTCAACGGGAAACAACAAAAAAACTTGCTAATTTCCCAATGCTTTTTGGTGAAATTCGCCAACCTAAAGAAAAATACATTTTAATACCTTGTTCTTCATCTGAAAATCGTAAATATATTCCAATAGATTTTTTTTCTAAAGATACAATTATTGGTAATACTTGTTTAAGTATTCAGAATGAGTCCTTGTTTGTATTTGGAATATTAACATCTGAAATGCATATGACATGGGTAAGATATACTTGCGGAAGAATAAAAAGTGATTTTAGATATTCTAATAGTATAGTTTATAATAATTACCCTTGGCCAGAAAACCCATCTGATAAACAGATAGCAGAGGTTGAGAAAGCAGTTAAGTTTGTTTTTGATGCAAGATCACAATTTCCAGAAAGTACACTTGCACAATTATATACTCCAAATATTATGCCACCAAGTTTAATAAAAGCACACCAAGCATTAGATAAAGCTGTTGACCTCTGCTACCGTCCACAAACATTTATTAGCGATACTAAGCGAATTGAATTTTTATTTGAATTGTATGATAAATTTACGGCTGGGCTATTTGTAGAACAGGTTAAAAAGAAAAAAACAATTAAACAATCAACATCTAATAATACAAAACCTAGTATACAAGCAGTAAATAATAGCGATGCTGTAACACAATATTTATTTTAAACTATTAATCTGCCTTTCTATTTTAGTTATTTAAAGTAATTTTACGGTTATCTTATGACAGACAGAATATCGATAATTATTATAACTTATAATCGTGCCGCAGATTTATTGGAATTGCTAATAAATTTAAGTAAACAAAAGAACTTAGATACGGTATTAGAAGAAATACTTATTCTAAATAATGCATCTACAACCAATTATGATGAAGTTACGGAGTATATTAATAATACCCTGTCACTGAAAATTAAATATACTTTTAATAACGAAAATATAGGTGTAGCAAGAGGACGAAACAAATTGCTTAAAATTGCCAAAGGAACTATTTTTTTAAGTATAGATGATGATATGGCATTTACTGAGCCTACTGACTTATTGCAATTCTCAACTATATTTCAAAAAGATATTTTTAAAACAAATACAGGTATTATTACATTTAGAGTTATTTATTATGAAAATAAAGAAGTGCAAATAACTGCATTCCCTCATAAAAAATATGAAAAATATAGTGCAAAACCACAATTTTTAACCTATTATTTTGCCGGTGGCGCCCATATTATGAGAAAAGAAGTAATACAGGATGCGGGCTTTTATCCTGAAGATTTTCATTATGGCATGGAAGAGTATGATTTAGCGTACAGAGTTTTAGAAGCCGGTTATACAATTGGTTATGACAATAGTGTAACGGTATTACATAAAGAATCGCCAAAAGGCAGGCAGGCAAATTATAAAAAATTACAAATGCAGTGGGTAAATAAGAGTAAGGTGGCTTGGCGCTATTTACCCTTAATTTATTTTTTTACTACTGCATTTAGTTGGGGTTTGCAATATTTAAAAAACTCTAAAGGACATATAGGCACTTTCTTTGTTTCAATAGGGCAAATTATAAAAATTCCATTCACTGAAAAAAGAAATGTTGTAAATAAAAATACCTTAAATTATCTTTTAAAAGTGGAAGCAAGATTGAACTATTAATTTGCGACTAAATATTACATATCACTGCTCATAAATACATATTGTATAATATTTGCTCCCATTTGCAATGCAGCAATATGTTTTTCAAGTGGGTCTCTATGCACATCAAAATCTTCCCATCCATCACCTAAATCGGTTTCATAACTATAAAAACATACTAATCTGCCTTTGTAAATCAAGCCAAATCCTTTGGGTGGTTTATTATCGTGCTCATGTATTTTTGGTAAACCATTGGCAAAAGAGAATTTTTGATGATAAATAGGATAGGAAAATGGTAACTCAATTAATTCTAATTCAGGAAAAACTTTTTTTAGTGCAGGTCTTACATAAGGGTCTAAGCCATAATTATCGTCAATATGCAAAAAGCCGCCTCCCGCCAAGTATTTTCTTAGGTTAATAGCTTCTTCATCTGTTAATGCCCACCTGCCATGCCCTGTCATGTGTATAAAAGGATAATTAAATAGTTCCGTACTTCCTACCTCTACACGTGCTTCTGTAGGGTCGAAGGTGGTGTGTAATTGTTCGTTACAAAACAATGCAAGATTTTTTAATGACGTAGGATTGGCATACCAGTCACCGCCACCATTATATATTAATAAAGCAAGTTTCATGTTTTGTGCTAATACATTAGTACTCAGCAACAAAAAAGAAAAAAATAGTAAACTCCTTATTTTATTTCTCATCGTTTACAACATTATAATAGGCACAAGCTGTTATTGCAGCAGTTTCTGTCCTTAATCTTTGTTTGCCTAAAGAAAAGGATTTATAATTATTTTCTTTACACAAAATTACTTCTTCTGGGCTGAAATCGCCCTCCGGACCTATTAGTATTATTGTATTCATTGCAGGTTTTAACAATTTTGATAAAGATATTTTATCGGCATCATCAATGCAATGGGCTATTAGTTTCTGGGGTATGTGGTCATGTTTTTTTAATACTTCTTTTAATTTTACTACACTACTTAACTCGGGCACATAGTTTTGTTGTGATTGCAGCATTGCAGATAAAATTATTTTCCCCCATCTTTCCGCTCTAAAATGAATTTTTTCTGTTCTTGATGTCTCAATAGGTATTATTTTATTTACACCCAATTCGGTTATTTTTTCTAACATCCATTCATTTCTATTATTATTCTTTGTTAAAGCAATACCAATCGTCAACAGGCTACTATTTCTTTCTATATTAATAATTTTTTCCATTGAAACAATACAAATAGTTCGTTCTATTGTATCTAATAGACCAATTGCTAAGCAACCATTGCCATTAGAGAGCAAAATCCGCTCTCCAACTCTCATTCGTAACACTTGCCAAATATGTTTGGCAGTATCACTGTCTAAAGAAATTTTTGAACCTTCTACATAGTTACCGTTAAAGAAAAATCTTGATAGCTGAATCATTTTGCAAAAATAACACAAAAACATTGTTAACGCAAAACAAGTTGATTATCTGAAATCATTTTTCTTAAATTAATTAGTGCATACCTCATTCTGCCAAGTGCAGTATTTATACTAACACCGGTTAAATCTGCAATTTCTTTAAAACTTAAATCGGCATAAATACGCAATACAATTACTTCTCGTTGGTCTTCGGGTAGTTCTTCTATAATTCGTCTTACACTTGCATGAACTTGTTTTTTTTCAATAATATTTAAGGGTGTAGCTTCAGTGGTAAATAAACTTGAAATATCTTGACCATCAGGAAGTGTAACAGGGATATTTTGCCTTGACCTGCGAAAATAATCCATACATAAATTATGTGCTACTCTAATAGCCCAAGGTAAAAATTTACCTTGTTCGGAATATCGACCTTCTTTAATTGTTTTAATAATTTTCAGAAAAGTATCTTGAAAAAAATCTTCGGCAAGATATTTATCTTTTACTAGCATATAGATAGAGGTATAAACCTTATCTTTATGTCTATTGATTAGGATTTCGAGTGCACGTTCATTACCTTCAATAAAGGCATGAATAAGTTCTGCATCAGCATAATGGATTATTTGCATAGATTCTACTGTTTTAACGTAAAGTAAGTATCACGCCATTTATAAACAAATTGATTAATGTAGATTTCTATGCTATAGTTTTAAATTTAAATATATGAAATGAAAATGGGCAAATAAAATTTTTAGAAACAACAAAAAAAGAATGCTTTTTCGACTTTTTTTAATAGCCTTATCCATTAGACGAGTAAAAGTATAAAAACGTTGGTAAAAAATAAAAAAAAATAAAAAATTAGTCCTCTAATTAATTAAAAACTTCTTTTTAGTAACAAAAAGTAAAAACAATATGAATATGTATGTCGTAATGTTATAGTTTTTTATAATTAAATCACTGCCAACCGACTAAATATTTTTTGTGTTGAATGACATGTGTATTTAGTTGATTATCAATTGGTATTTTCGCATTTGCAAAAGTGACCTCCCTC
>CAIWXG010000447.1 GCA_903916555.1 uncultured Bacteroidota bacterium | reverse complement strand
TTAAGTATTAGAAATGAATTTAAAAATGCTAATCAATTAGCAGAAATAATTGTAAAAAACGCAAAAGGAAATAGTATTTATTTAAAAAATATTGCGGAAGTTGTTGATGGATATGCCGAACAAAAAAGTTTTGCCCGTCTTGATAATAAAAATGTAATTACCTTAAATGTTATAAAAGCCAAAGGAGCCAATCTTATTGAAGCGTCAGACAAGATACAAGACCTTGTAAAGGTAATGCAAAAAAATAATGATATTCCTAAAGACCTAACTGTAATAATCACAGGAGACCAGTCGCAAACAACTCGTAATACCTTACACGACCTTATAAATACCATTATAATAGGTTTCTTGTTGGTAACCATAATTCTTATGTTTTTTATGGGGGTTACAAATGCCTTATTTGTGGCTATGTCAGTGCCTTTATCCTGTGCAATCGCTTTTCTTGTTTTACCAACTATCGGTTTTACATTAAATATGATTGTATTATTCTCGTTTCTACTTGCATTAGGTATTGTTGTTGATGATGCTATTGTTGTTATTGAAAATACACACCGCATATTCGACAATGGTAAAATGGATATTAAAACGGCTGCTAAATTGGCTACCGGAGAGGTTTTCTTACCGGTACTCTCGGGTACTGCCACTACTTTAATGCCTTTTATACCCCTTGCATTCTGGAAAGGTACAATAGGTAGCTTTATGTTCTTCTTACCTATAACACTTATTATTACATTAATTGCCTCATTACTGGTTGCATATATAATTAATCCTGTATTTGCAGTAAGTTTCATGAAACCCGAAAATCACCAATCTGAAAAAAGAAGAAAATTCACTAAACGTGATAAAATTTTAACTATCGTATTTTTATCTATAGCTGCTATCTTTTATTTATCTAAATCTTTTGGTGTAGCTAACTTCATCATGTTCTTGTATCTGTTTATGATGGTTGAGAAATTTATTTTCTCTAAAATGATACATGCTTTCCAAGATAAAATATGGCCAGCATTCAGAGATTGGTACACAAGGTGGTTGAAACGTGCTTTATCAGTACCTGTTATGGTATTTTTAGTTACTTTTTTCCTACTGCCTATTTCCATATTCTTTTACTCATCCCGTCATGTACCTTTTGTGTTTTTCCCATCAGCAGAGCCTAATTTTGCTTATGTATATTTAAATTTACCGGTAGGTACAGACCAGGCATATACCAGTGAGGTATTGCGTAGTATGGAAAAGAAAGTAAATGATGTATTAGGCAATGACCCGGCTACAGGCAAGAAAAACAAAATTGTAAAATCTGTAATAGCAAATGTTACTGTTGATGCCGTTGACCCCAATGCCCGTGAAATAGGAGATTTCCCTAATAAGGGTAAAATTACAGTTGCTTTTGTAGAATATGCTGAGCGTAATGGCGTATCTACAGCCGATTATCTACTAAAAATAAGAGCAGCAGTTAGAGCTTATCCGGGTGCCGAAGTAACAGTAGATAAAGAAGGCGGCGGACCTCCATTGGCAAAACCAATAGTAATAGATATTACCGGCGAAAATTTAGATACACTTGTTAACACATCTGAACGCTTAAAGAAAATACTTAGAGATAAACAAGTACCGGGTGTAGAAGAGCTTCGTAGTGATTTTGACGTTCATAAACCTGAAATCGTTTTTGATATTGACAGGGAACGTATGAATAACGAAAGTATATCTACTTATGCTGTAGCTTCTAATTTACGTACTGCAATATTCGGCAAAGAAATATCAAGGTTTAGAGATGCCAATGATGACTACCCTATTAATCTGCGGCTTATAAAAAGCCAAAGAGCAGATATAGATGCGGTAAGAAATTTACCAATCGTGTTTAGAGATATGGGTATGGGTGGTATGATACGTACGGTGCCTATAAGTGCATTCGCAAATATTCATTATGGGTCAACTTATGGGGGTATAAAACGTAAGAACCAAAAAAGGATAATTACGCTTTCATCCAATGTAATATCGGGCTTTAACGACAATGATGTTGTTGCCGCCATACAGCGGGAAATAGACCAATTTAATGCTCCTGCATCTATAAATATTAAAATGGGTGGTCAGCAGGAAGACCAAGCAGAAACAGGTGCATTCTTAGGTAGTGCAATGGGTATTGCTATGATGCTTATATTCTTAATTCTTATATTACAGTTTAA
>CAIWXG010000446.1 GCA_903916555.1 uncultured Bacteroidota bacterium | reverse complement strand
TTCAAAGAATCTATCTCATCATCTACCCAAAGAATTTCGCCTTGTATGTTCATATTGTTTATTGCTTTTTTAGATTGTTCAAAAATACACACCTTATATCTATTTGTGTGCTAAACTTGTCTATTACTTTTTACTTATTAGGATAAACGCCCCTCAACTATTAGTATTGCATTTTATTAATAACATTAACACAATGGCTAGTATAACCATAAGAAAAGCACAAAAAGAAGATTGCATACAATTATTAGAATTAGTAAAAGAACTGGCACACTACGAAAAAGCACCGAATGAAGTTACGGTTACAATAGAACATTTTATAGAAAGTGGTTTTGGCAATAGTCCGGTATGGTGGGCATTTGTAGCCGAAGAGAATAATGTAATAAGGGGTTTTGCACTTTATTATATAAGATACTCTACTTGGAAAGGGCAAAGAATGTATCTTGAAGATATTATTGTTACCGAGCCCGCACGAGGCAAAGGTATTGGTGCATTGCTTATGGATGCATTAATACTAGAAGCCAAAGAAAGAAACCTAAAAGGTATTACCTGGCAAGTACTAAACTGGAACAAGCCGGCAATAAATTTTTATAAAAAATATAAAGTAAAATTTGATGACGAATGGGTAAATGGCATTTTAGATTTCTAAAATCAGGGTGACTATTGTATGCATAGGTATGCCACACCTTTGAGGTGTGGAATACCTAATATTTTAATAATAACTCTTGTTTGTTGCTATTTTGTTTTATCATATTACTATTGTAGCTCACAAAATTTCTAAATATGGCTCATGCAAGCATCATTTTGAGCTGTATTTGTTTAAAAAAGGAGCTGTAAAATGCTGTGTTGTTAGCAATGCCCGTGTTATCGTTCTTCCTGATTTTCCGCAGGGTATGAGGAAGTATAAATAAAACTCTTTCTATAAATGCAATACTATTTAACTTTAGAACTCTATTTTCTTACTTCTTGCTTACCCTATAAGAACATTAAGGAAAAGCAGGGAATGGTTTGATTTTTAGAAACAATTTAAAAATGCTTATCTTTGTACTATGAAAACCAACTTAAATCTTACTATTGAAGAACACCTCGTTATTGAGATAAAAAAGTTTGCCCAAAAAAACAAGACAAATATTTCAGAATTGGTGGAGCAGTATTTTAAAAAAATAGTACCGACCGACAAACCAAAAAACATACTTGAACTTGTAGAGCATTTAGATACACCGGTAATAGACACAAATACTGATTTAAAAAAAGCATACTACGAAGAAAAAGGCAAAAATTATGGTAGCTAAAATCTTTGTTGATGCGAATGTGCTGCTTGACTTTACTTTGAAAAGGGAGCATTATCCAGTTTCTAAACAAATTATTTAATTGGCTGTAAATGGACAAATTCTGCTATTTATTACGCCGTCTATAGTTCATATACTGGCATATTGGCTTACAAAAGCTTATGGGAAAACAAAAGCAAAACAACTTATTTTAGCATTACTTGATGACCTGACAATAATTGATTCAAGTCATGAAATAGCTTAATGGCGTTAAACTCAAGTATGGATGATATTGAAGATGCCTTGCAATATTATACTGCAGTACATTTCAAAATTGATTATTTTATTACTAGAGATAAAGATTTTATAAAACAAGGCTTACCCGCCTTGCCAATATCAACTCATGAGGCTTTCCTAAATGATATTTGGTTAAAAATAGTCAAATAAATATATAAATTTCTTTGTTTATCTTCGTTCTTCCGGATTCCCTGCGGAAAATCAGGAAGAACAAGGCAATTTAAACGGTTTTATTTCTTGTTGTTAGGAATGAAAATCTAAAAAATAAATTTTGAATTCATAAATATTATACTTTTGCAAAATAAAACAATAGCTATGAAATTTACTTTTTGTATATTTTTAATGTTTTTATCCTTTAATATGTTTGGACAAGAATTGAATGATACTTCAATAATAGTCTCAAATGAAGTTTTTCCTCTACATACTGTGGCGCATAGTCCAAATCGTGATGGGAATGGCAGTAGAAAAATATCGACTTTTAACCTACCGGAAAATACTAAAAAATTGTATATTTCATTTTATGCAACAAAAAGTGAAGCCGACGCACAAAAAGCTCAAGCGGCTTTTGGTCTACTTGGGTTTGTTACAAAAGTTATAGATATTTCAGCTGTTTCTTCTGTAGCCGTTAAAGAGGTCTTAAAAAATTCCAATACTGTTGATTGTGATTTTTACTTCTTAAATTCTTACGAACAACAACAGCTTTTTTTAAAACACCAACCTTTTAACCCGTTTTTACAGAAAACGGGTATTGTCAGTTTTGAGAATCTCTGCATTGAAAATCCATTACACTTAAATGGCACTCAGTATATTGGCATAAAAAACAATAACATATTAGAGTCTGCAAATATAAATTTACAAGTGGTTGCTGTTGTTGAAAAAACAATCAAAAAAAACGGATGGTCAAAGGAAATTAGACAAAGTTATTTTAGTGCGTATGTAAAAATAATTAGTACTGAATTACAGTCGAATTCCAAAAAAGTCCCTGAAGAAAAAATTAATGCTTTCGTATCATGTATTGTTGATAAGCTGACTGAAAAGTATTCATTTGTTGATTGGAAAGGGAAAGCAGATTATGAGGTGAAAAATATTATTACAGTTATAGGCAAAGAATGCGGCAACGCAATGAAATAAATTGCTTTGTCAATCTGGTGCTTTTAATGTCCACTGGTCTAAGGTTCTACCTTAGACCTAAAATGTAGCAGCGTCCGCTGCAGTTGAAAATAGTTGACAAAAACAGAATGTAGTACAAATATAACCAGCAGTAATTCACTTATACAGTACTCGTCTGTCATTTCGTTATGCATCCACTATTTCAGTGGCGTAATGGAAAAATCTGCCTATTGTTAGTACTAACTCACTATGTTCAACAATCCATACACTATTAACACCAGATTTGTATTCTTTATTACCAAATTGTTTCCACAATATCGCAATACAAAATAAAATTTTTATCAATAGATAAAATACCTGCGTTTTCCTGATATGCAGTAGCTAAGAGTAAGCGGTCAAAAGGGTCTTTATGCTCTGGCAGTAAAGGTATTTTACAATACGCTTCTAAATGACTGTTATGAATTTACAAAAATGCCATATCATCTTTTATGGCTTGGTGGTATATTTCTGCTATATTGGATTTAAAATCTAAAAGTTTGCCAATATTTTGTTTTATGGTAATTTCAAATAGGCTAATCTGGCTAAAAAAATAGTATTCTCAGGGTCTTGAATAATATTTTTTGCTTTTCGTGATAATTTAGGGCTATTTTCCTGAAACCATAGCAGGCATGTGTATCTAAAACATAGCATTTTTTATTCATTACATATAGTCTTTCAAATCGTCTAAAGGGTTATTAAAATCATCGGGAATACTTACTTTACCTTTTAACCCTCCGGGTATTCTTTTGTTTTTTATAGTTGCCTTTTTTTCTTCCCCTAAAAAAATGACCATTACTTCTGTTTTGGTTGTAATCGGCACTTCCTCTTGCAAATAAATTTGCCCTTTATCAAAGTTTCCTTTTATAGTTGTAAACATAAAATAACTTTCATTGCAAAGATACATAAACCAAAAGTAACCATTCAGACTCCATAAAATTAATCGCTAATGGGTTATATTATTTTATAATGCAAATAATATAACCCATTAACGATTAAATTCAATAAATAGGCTATCTTTTTACAACCTTATTCGTTCAATTTTACTAATCTTGTTTTTTCATTTTCACCATCGTTAATATGGTTGCAATAGCAACTGTTTCGCCGGTTTCGTCATATACATCAACCAACCATTTTACTATTCCCTTAACTATATCATCTTCGCTGCGTTTTTCTTGTGCCGTTTTTTCTTTTACCGTAAGCTTTACACCTATGGTCATACCCGGGTAAACAGGTTTTGTAAAACGGGCTTCATCAATGCCATAATTAAGAAGTACCGGTCCTTTTTTGGCATCTACAAATAAACCGGCTGCTTTAGAAAGTATAAAATAACCATGAGCCACACGTTTCTCAAATATGGTGCCTTCTAAAGATGTGGCATCCATATGTGCATAGAAATTATCGCCACTAACGTTTGCAAAATTGGTAATATCAGCCTCTGTAACCGTATGCTTAGCGGTAATTAAGGTATCTCCAACCGTCAACTCTTCAAAATACTTACGGAAAAGATGTGCTTCGGGTTCATGCTGTTTAGCACCCTGCTGATAAACATTAGCAATATGTGTAAGTGTAGTAGGCGAACCTTGTATAGCGGTTCTTTGCAGATAATGCAATACACCTCTTTTACCGCCCATTTCTTCGCCGCCCCCTGCTCTGCCCGGCCCACCATGTACCAATAATGGCATTGGCGACCCGTGACCTGTGCTTTCTTTGGCACAATCCATATTTAATATTAATATTCTGCCATGCATACAAGCAGTACCTAAAACCAATTCTTTAGCTATTTCGTCGTTACCGGTAACCACAGAGCCTACAAGTGAGCCTCTACCCATCTTAGCCAATTCAATAGCCTCATCTATATTATTATAAGGCATAATTGTAGAAACCGGTCCAAAAGCTTCTATGTTATGGCAATCGGTATTGGTGAATGGATGATTATTAAGGAAAATAATAGGTGGTAAAAAAGCACCTTTGTTTTTATCTGCACCAACAACATCAAAATGTTCTAAATTACCAATCACAATTTGCTGCGTTTGTGCTAATTGCTGCACTTTTTCTTTAACCTCATTCCGTTGAGCTAAGCCAGCCAAAGGCCCCATACGCACTTCTTTAATGCTTGGGTTGCCAATTGTGGTAGTAAGCAAGCGTTTACCTAATGCAATCTGTACATCTTCTACACGGTTGGCAGGTACTATTATTCTACGTATAGCAGTACACTTTTGTCCGGCTTTGGTAGTAATTTCTCTTGTAACTTCTTTAATAAAAAGGTCAAATTCAGGCATTCCCGGATATACATCGCTACCTAATATACAACAGTTAAGAGAGTCTGCTTCCAAATTAAAAGGCACAGATTCTGATAATATTCTAGGGTGTGCTTTTAAGCTTCTACCAGTAGAAGCAGACCCTGTAAATGTTACAACGTCTTGTGTGTCAATAGTATCCAAAATACCTCTTGCACTACCGCATATTAATTGCAAAGCACCTTGGGGTAATATATTTGATTTTATTATTTCCTCAAAAACAGCCTCCGTTAAATAAGAAGTAATAGTTGCCGGCTTCACAATTGCAGGTACACCTGCAAGTAGATTAACAGCAATTTTCTCAAGCATACCCCAAACTGGAAAATTGAATGCATTAATATGTACTGCTACCCCCTCGCGAGGTACCATAATATGTAAACCGTTGAAAGTATTGTTTTTACTAAGCTTAGCGGTATCACCATCTACATAAAAACGCTCATCGGGAAACTGTCTGCGTAAACTCGCATAAGCAAATAAATTACCTATACCCCCTTCAATATCTACCCAAGAATCAGAACGAGTGGCACCTGTATTAGCACTTACTTCATAAAAATATTCTTTCCGTTCCATTAAATACATGGCAAGTGCTTTTAGCATTCTACCTCTTTCCTGAAACGTAAGTTTGCGTAATGCAGGCCCACCGGTTTTGCGAGCATACTGCATCATAGCACCAAAATCTAGCCCTTCGCTACTTGCATTATATATGGCATCGCCTGTAATGGCATTATAGAGTGTTTCGCCTTTATTAGCTCCTTTTACCCATTTGCCTTCGGCATAATTTTTTAGTTGTGTTATTTCCATAATATTAAACCTTATTTCTTTTCGTATGCAAAATAGGTATTTTATATTTGGTGGGCAAATATCAGTTATAAGCAATACTTAT
>CAIWXG010000445.1 GCA_903916555.1 uncultured Bacteroidota bacterium | reverse complement strand
TCCGCAATTGCTACCGATAATGTATTGTTTTCGCCTTCGCAAATAGGTATAGGTATTAAATAAACTGCATTAGTAGTTGTCATTATGCCCAAAGGTATTAATTAAAAACAAGAGCAGAATATGTAAATAATATTCTTGTTTTAGGTAGATATACAATTAAATATATAATAATTCAACAAATAAACAATATTACTCAAATATAACAATTATACTTTAAATTTGGATGTACTTTGAGCTGTATTCCAAAATAGTAATATTTCAATTTCTTTCTTACGACTTTTCACCCTATAAATAAGTAAAATTCGCTTATGTAATACAGTCTGACGAATATAAGGTTGTTTTATATTTCGGAGACTTCCGATAGATGGTTGATATGATAATAGTAATATTTTATTTTCAACTACTTGAGCAAAATATGTTTTATTACTTTTGCAGACCAGTATTCTTGCAAATACTACATATTTTGTTCGTAGCTTCTTAATGCTTTCGGTGTCCATTCTATTTTGTAAACCATTGTGGGTGTATTCTTTTTACCTCGTCATGGCTTATTTTCTGTCTCTTATCCGCTTGTTTAATAGACCCTTCTAAATCAGTTTTAATATTTTCAGGCATATTATCTAACCAATTATCTATTGCATCTGCTTCAAGTATCGCATATACTACTTTCACAATGTGTTCATCGGCAACTTCAATATATTTTTTAATTTCTTTCTCTTTTCCTTTATATCAATTGCTATCATGTTATAAATTTAATGCAAATATAAGTATTTTTTTGCTTCTTTTACACAATTTTCACCAATTTTGGTGTTTTTTGTCTTTGTTGGTGTTTTACTGTACAACTACAAAGGAAGCATAAAAGGTATTAATTAAAAACAAGAGCAGAATACGTATAAATATTCTTGTTTGTGGCACTTATTTTAAGTGTTTCATTTAAATCTTTATATACTTTTGGAAAAATAGGCAAGCAGCCAATAATATTTTTTGTATCACAACTATTTATTTTCTACTCCTTCAACTTTTTCAACCCAATCTCCTTTCTTGCCTTATTAGTGGCAATTAAATCTATTGGTTTTCTAATTATAGTCGTCTTTGTTGTAGAGTTATAGTGTTTGTTCACATAATATAATTCGGGTTTGTGGTTTTCATTTTGAACTCTGTCGTACATTATAGCATATTCCATACCGAGCAAATTACCGACGCTAACTTCTTCTTTAAGTATTTTAAAAAAATCCTCGTTCATTAGTGTTGGTGAATTATGGAATAGAATAGTTGATACCTTCCAAATTTCAATGTATTTTTTAGGAAACCCATAATTACTTATAATACCCGATAATCGCATAAAATTGGTAGAATCTATAAAAGTTTGCAATACCCATAGCGAATCTTTTTGCAATTTCGTTATCCCAACCCTATCTTTCATTACATCAACCATTCTTTGTCTTTGGGCAAGCTCATCCAAATTTCTCAAGTTGGCAAGCTTTGCACTGTCAATCTCACCCAACATTATTTGCCAGCGAAATTTTTGGTCATTAACGCACATTATTTCAATTTCTTTTCTTAAACTATCTTTTATATCCTTAGTAATCTTGAAATGTATTTTTTCTTGAGCATTAGAAAGTGTAGAAAAAAACAGGAAAATAGTAAAGAATTTCAAAAATTTCATTGTGTTTATTTTATTTATAATTATGAAATAATTTTTGGAGTAATTTATGACAAATAAATTACTTAATACTATTTGGTTGATTTATTTTGCGCCTATATTGATGTTTTAC
>CAIWXG010000444.1 GCA_903916555.1 uncultured Bacteroidota bacterium | reverse complement strand
ATATAATAAAATATTTTGTTGACAGAGTTTATTGGGGCGGTTTAGGTGTTGTACCTATTCTGCTGGCAGCTAATGTATCATTAGGTATCTATTATAATCTATCGGTATGGTATAAAATAACTGATAAGATGTATATGGGAATTTATATTACGCTTATGGGTGCTTTCATTACCTTATTAATAAATTTTCTACTTATACCTGTTTTCGGAATGTATGCATGTGCTTGGGCCACATTTTTTGCATACACCAGCATGATGATTATATCTTATAAAATGGGGCAGAAATATTACAAGATACCCTATTCCACAAAAAAATTACTTGCCTATCTTTTTGTAATGTTTACGCTATTTTTTACACAGAAATTAGTAATGCACCTAACCGATAAAGTATTCGTTCGCCTTGTTTCTGCTTCTGTATTAATGTATCTATTTATTAAGTTGGTTTTACTTGTAGAAAAGAAAGAACTAATTAAAATGCCAATCATCGGGAAGTATTTAAAATAATTTAGCACTAATAACTATTGTGTTTGTCATTTTATCGTGCCAAGCTTGTTTTTTATTATCAAAAAATACTGCAAAGAAACCTATAAAGAGGAATACTGATGATATAATTTTACCTAATAATCTGCTACTTGCTTTTTCAAATGAGATTCTATACCCATATATATTTGTTACTTTAATTTTTAAAATCTGCTTACCTATTGTAGCTTGCATTTCGCTTGATTCGAAATAAGCAAAATAAAGCCATTGTACTAGAATACATGCTAATATAAACAAAAATAATACATCATTTTTGTACGTTTGTCCACTACTTAGGGCAAAATAGATAACTAAGCAACTAATTATTAGTATTGATTCATCAATAATAAGAGCAAGCAACCTTTCCCAAAATCCTACATAAATAAAATTTCTTTCCGGAAAAATGGTATCAACTATTTTTTCTATATTATTATTATTCATTATGCTCAAATAATAAGAGGTTATCCGTTAATATGGATAACCTCTTATATTATATAATAATAATTTGTTTAGAAATTTGCAGGATAATATTTTATATCTGCCATTTTAGGTATTAATGTTTGCATCATCTGTCCTAATGCATTTCTTAGCTGTCCTTCTTGGCGAGCACGGTCTTCTTGTACTCTTTGTGCAAATTGTGGGTCTTCAGGATTGTTTCTACGATTAAGAACCGTAATAAAATAAACACCACCGGCACCCTTAATACCAGGCGAAACCGCATTAGGCTGTAAACCATTATAAAATGCATAACCTACAACTTTAGGTTCGTAGCCTAAACCCGGTATTAGTGAGTTACCAACTACTACCGTATCAAATTGTTGCACTTGTTGGCTTGTTGCGGCTGCAATAGCTTCTAAATTTGGTTTTCCTTGGCAATTCTGTAAAATTTGTTTTGCCTTCATTTCATCTTTTACTCTTTGCTCTAACATTGGGCGATTAGAAGAGGTAATGCCTGATGTACCTTTTTCTTGTGCAGATGTAATTTTTGCAATTACATATTTTTGTTTTTCAACTTCTATAGCACCTGAAATATCGCCAACTTTATGCTCAAATAACCACCTTATTATTTCTCTGCTGGCACCAACATTATTAATATTAAATGTATTTATTCTTATATTTTCGCTAAGTTTCTTTTCTAACATAAATGTTTTTACATTTTTATCAAAATCAGCAGCATTAGCACTCTTACCTGCAAACTCATTCGCTTTATTAAAAATATCCTGACTTGTGGTTTCGCTTGGAGTAAGAATTTTAGTTACTGTAGCTATCTTTATAGCATCCGATGGATTTTTATGTTCTAAGATTTCTATATAATGATAACCTGAATAGTTTGGATTTGAAACATGTACCGTTTTCTTCTCACCGGGATGACCATCAAAAACAAAATCACCAAACTCCTTCGACAGCCCTTGTCTTTGTGCTAAAGACCACCAATAAACACCGCCATCTTTTTTGCTGCCATCATCATCAGAGAATTTTACAACCATCGTATCGAAAGATGCACCACCTTTAATAGCATTTACAATACTGTCTATTCTTGTTTGCGCAACAGCAGAGTCGAGCATATCTTTATCTTTGTCTTTTATTTTTATTAAAATGTGTCTGCATTTTACAGAATCAGGTAAGGTTTTACGTTCGGTAACCTTTGTCATTTTATAAAAACCGTTTTCATAATACGGACCATATATACTATCTAAAGATTTAGCAAAAATAGAATCAACGTAGGGGGTAGTCAACATTTTTTTGTTTACAAAAGCTTCAGAAAAAGCAGCATCGTCAGACTTACTGTTTACAAAATTTTTGTTGTCTTTTGTACTTGCAAAATCATGTTTTATTTCTGCCATAAAACTTAATACCGATGTGGTATCAGTTGCAGAAGGTACAATATCAACAGATACGAATTCTATACCCCGCACCGGCTGGTCTATTTCAAACATAGCCTTGTGTTTCTGTATAAAATTATTTAAGTCATCGTCAGTAACGGTAACTTTATTATCAGGGATTGATGAATAGGGTACTTTTACCAATCTTATACTTGCTATTGCATTCCTGTCATCAAGCATTTTTTTAGATTGGTATAATGGTGAATAAACAGATGAAGTAAAAATAGCATTAAATTTATTTATACGGTTCATTCTAACCACGTATTCTTTAACGGCAGAAAACTGTTCGTTTATTTTTTCGTAAATCTGTGGGTTTGCATCTTTAGGCGGGTTTGCTAAGTCTTTTTCAATACCTTTTACTCTTCCGGGGTCAAATGCACCAGTTTCTGGATTATTGAATAATGCTTGACCCTGAAAAGAAAATCTTTTTACTAATTGGTCGGCATTAGCACCGTAAATTAATTCATTTTTTTCTTCATCGGTAGTATTAATGCCTAATTTATCGCACTGTTTTCCTAAGACAGCATCTAAAATCATTACTTGCATTACTTGTTCTCTAATCTGTGCTCTACCGGCTTCATCCATTTTTTGTTGTGGATTATAAACAGCCATTAATGTCTCCATTTCTTTAGCACGAATTTCAAACTCCTTAGGTTGTATTTTTGTACCATTAATAGTCATTACACTATTGCTGCTTGAACCACGAAAGAAATCTTTTAAAGAAGAGTTATTAGCCCCCTCCATAAGAATCCAAATACTAAGGGATAGGGCAATAACCCCACCGGCAAGTTTTCCGTTTTTTCTTATTTTTAAAATTACTGACATCTCTGGTATCTATTATGTTTTTATTAAGGACGGCAAATTTATGGGAAAAGTTTAGATTTTACATCTTTTTAATAAGGATAATTGGTTTATTTTTCAAGTTTTATTGCTAATTTTTTTTAAAATCTCCTTATATATTTTATTTATAAACAGGTTCGGCTCAAAATTATTGCATTTTATTAATAATATTACTTGCTAAAAAATATTATGTGTACAATGTTATTTTGTAAATATTCTTTTATGGTAAAAAATTTAATTGTGATTTTATTGTTCAATATTTTGTTTTATTGCAAGAGTTATATTTTTTTATTCCGTAAAATTAATCCTGTCTGGATTTTGAAAAGAGAAAATTTTAATTTTTATTTTGAAAACATAAATAGATTAAAATATTTAAATGTATTTATTGTTTTATAACTATAGCCTTGTTACCTTTTTTCTCTTTAACCGAAAATATAATCACTATAAATTTACATTGCACCTAAGAAATTCTATTAATTTTGCAAAAAAATTAAAAAATATGCTTCAAGTAGGAGACGAATTTAGACACAAATACAGCTATACACAGAACGATGTAGATACATTTGCAAAGGTAAGCGGCGATGTTAATCCATTACACATAGACCCGGTCGCAGGTAAAGCAAGTATGTTTGGTAGAAACATTATGCATGGTTTTTTAGGTGCCAGTGTATTCACCAAAATATTTGGTGCCTTATGGTATGCCGAAGGACATGTGTATATGTCGCAAAATTTAAAATGGTTTAAACCTATGTTTGTAGATACAGAGTATGAAGCTGTTATTAAGGTAAAAGAAATATTTAAAGAAAAAAATAGAGTTCTTTATGAATGTGCTGTTTATGATGTAGCAACAGGCGAACAAACGATTGGTGGCGAAGCCCTTTTATTAAACAAGTTGCAATATAATTGGTAGTAATTATATAATTCTAAATAAAAACCGCAAAGAATTTACACTTTGCGGTTTTTTTGTGGTATTATTTATTAATTAATGCTTGTTGTATTGGTGTGTCTTATTTTATTTTAGCTCTAATGAAAGGTATTAGGATTGTTTCAAAAAAATAAAACAACCCTAACAAAGCTATTCCATAACTTTACAGTCTATTTTGGTCCATAACATGAAAATCTTTCTTGCACAACAGAACTATCACATAGGTAATTTTGAATATAATACTAATAAGATAATTGAGGCTATTGAAGTTGCAAAAAAGCAAAACGGTGATTTAATTGTTTTTTCAGAATTATGTATTTGTGGCTATCCACCCAGAGACTTTGTGGAATTTACAGATTTTATAGAACAAGGATTTGCAGCTATAGAAAAAATAAGATTAGTTGCCGATACGATTGGAGTATTGGTAGGTTGCCCTTCCCGTAACCCGAAGGTAGAAGGTAAGGATTTATTTAATAGTGCGTTTTTACTTTATGAAAACGAAATTAAAGGTGTAGCACATAAAACTTTGTTGCCTACTTATGATATTTTTGATGAATACCGGTATTTTGAACCAGCTTATGAATGGAATATTTTAGAGTTTAAAGGGCTAAAGCTTGCAGTTACTATTTGCGAAGATATATGGAATTTAGGCGACCACCCTCAATATAGAATTTGCCCTATGGATAAACTATGTGGACAAAATCCGGATTTGATGATAAATTTAAGTGCTTCGCCATTTGATTATATACATGCTACAGAACGAAAAAGTATTTTAAAAAGAAATGTAGCCAAATATGGCATACCTATGATTTATTGCAATACTACCGGCGCACAAACCGATATTGTATTTGATGGTGGGTCTTTAGTTATGGATGTTGATGGTAATATAATTAAGGAATTGCCCTATTTTAGAGAAGATTTACAAGAAGTAAATTATACATGCAACGGATTATTTAAGGAACCGGTACTAATACATGTAAAAGAAATACCCTTTACGCAAATAATACCCGAAAATTTTGATGCAACTAAAGGTACTGAAATTATATATAATGCATTAATAAGCGGCATACAAGACTATTTTAGTAAAATGGGTTTTACAAAAGCAATTGTAGCATCGTCTGGCGGTATAGACAGTGCTGTGGTGCTTGCACTTGCATCTAAGGCATTGGGCAGCGAAAATGTAAATGCTTTATTGTTGCCATCGCAATTTTCTACCGACCACTCTGTTGCCGATGCCATAGAATTATCTAAAAATCTTGGTAACCGGTATGATATTATACCTATAAAAGATATTTTTAATCAGTTTGATTTGTCCTTACAAAATGTATTCCATTCTTTGCCATTTAATGTAGCGGAAGAAAACTTGCAATCTAGAATTAGAGGTGCATTGGTAATGGCAATGGCCAATAAGTTTGGTTTTATATTGCTTAATACAAGTAATAAAAGTGAGCTTGCTTGCGGTTATGGCACTCTTTATGGCGATATGGCAGGTGGTTTAGGTGTTATTGGCGATTTATATAAACTACAGGTATATGCTATAGCAAAATATATAAATAAAGATAAAGAAATAATACCAAACAATATTATTACTAAGGCACCAAGTGCAGAACTAAGACCCAATCAGAAAGACAGCGACAGCTTGCCGGAATATGATATATTAGACCCAATATTATATCAATATATTGAAAGGCGGCAGGGTGCAAGAGAAATTATAAACAAAGGTAACGACCCTGCATTAGTAGCACGCATTCTTAAATTGGTAAATACAAACGAATATAAACGAAATCAGTTTTGCCCTATTATTAGGGTTTCTCCTAAAGCGTTTGGTTTGGGCAGGCGTATGCCGATTGTAGGTAAGTATTAAAGTTGATAATTATATTTTTATTTATTTAACAATTCTTTTTAAACTGGCTAAAATCTACCAATGTAAATATAGTTTTTTAGATTGGTATGCATTTACTTCTGCATAAAATAATTGCATATTTTAATGCAAACCTATATTATAAGAAATAATTATGTACTTTTGACATGTTTTTGTAATCAAAATTGATAGAAGATAAGTTTTCAGAATATATAATGCATTACGTAGTATTACAAATCATTATTTAGCACAATGCAACATTGGGAATTATTTTTTGTCTTTTTAATCATATCATTTGTTTATTCTGCTGTTGGTTTTGGCGGAAAAAGCAGTTATATGATGATTTTGGGATTTTATGCTTTTTCTAATAAAGAGATTTATTTAATAGCCGTTATTTGTAATATAATAGTTGTTCTATCCAGCACGTATGTTTTTTTTAGAAAAAACGAACTGAATTGGAAGCGAATAGTTCCTATATTAGTATTTAGTATTCCTTTATCGTTATTAGGTGCTACCTTTAAAATAGTGCAAAACAATGCATTTATTATTTTAGGATGTAATCTTTTGCTTATAGCTACTGTGCTTTTAATTAAAACCAAGGCAGGCGAGGTACATAAGGTTTCGCAAATAAATAAATATAGTTTTATAAAAGACGGCATTATTGGCGGCTATATAGGTTTTCTTTCTAGTCTTTTGCATGTAGGAGGCGGTATTTTTTTAGCGCCCGTATTGAATTTTAGAAAATGGGATACTCCAAAAAAAATAGCATCTACAGCAAGTACGTTTGTGCTTGCAAATTCTATTTGCGGTATAATTATGCAAACTCCCAATATACCTGTTAACTTAGACTATATTCGTTTAATAGCTCTTTGTTTAGCAGTATTAATTGGTGCGCAATTAGGTGCAAGGTTTGGCGCTTATAAATTGAGCCTTATCGGTATAAGAAGACTAACTGCTGCGCTTGTTTTTGTTACAGGCATAGAATTATTATTTAAATACTTGCCGGTTGTATTACAAAATAAATGGGGTTGGTTTTAAACAATTTAAGTTGATTTCCCTTTTTATGATTGAAGAATAGATATTATAAATTTTATAGTAGTTCTCCTTGTTTTTTTATTTTCAAGTAAATTTATTTGTTAAGTTTACTATATTTGAAAAATATTTAAAAACAACTTTAAATTATAATCATGTTTAAGAGTAATAAGTGCCTGCTACCGGCTATATTATTGTGCTTTACATTTACAGCATTTGCAAAACACAAAGAAGATAAAAATGTTCCTGCTGTTCCCGGAAAGACTGCCGACAGTTCGGATGCCGGAGCATCTAAAAAAGGGCCTAAACCTTTTGATAAAGTTATTACAAGTAAAGCAATAAGTAAAAAAGGACTATTTACTATACATAAAATAGATGAAAAGTGGTTTTTTGAAATTCCCGACTCTTTGTTTAACAGAGAAATAATTGTAACCACACGTTATAGTAAAACAGCCGCAGGCGGAGGCGTTTATGCCGGTGAAATGGTAAACGAACAAACTATTTTGTGGGAAAAAGGCCCTAATAATAATGTGTTTTTGCGTGTAGCAACGGTTATAAGTATGGCAGACTCTGCTAATGATATATTTAAAGCAGTAAATAATTCTAATCTAAACCCTATTGCCGAGTCTTTTGAAATCAAAGCTATCGGTAAAGATTCTACATCGGTAGTAATAGATGTTACAGATTTTTTTAAAGGCGATAAGCAGCCGGTAAGCTTGGATGCCTATAACAAAAAGAGATTTAATTTAGGAAGCCAAATTGCAGACCGTACGTACATAAAAGAAATACATACCTATCCTATTAATACAGAAGTAAAAGTAGTAAGAACGTATAATTCTACCCCTTCTTTTATGCCGCCATCGCCCGGTAACCCTATTCCATCGGTTACATTGCCTGCTGCTTATGCCGCTGAAGCTGTAACGGTAGAAATAAACAATTCTTTTATATTGCTACCTAAAGTGCCAATGGTTAAAAGGGCTTTTGACCCGCGAGTTGGCTTTTTTGCCGATGATTATGTCGTTTTTAATGATAATCAACAAAAAGTACAAAATGATATTTTTATTGTTCGCTGGCGTTTAGAACCTAAAGAAGAAGATATACCAAAATGGAAACGTGGTGAATTAGTTGAACCTAAAAACCCGATAATTTATTATTTAGACCCTGCAACACCCAAAAAATGGAGACCTTATTTGATGCAGGGAGTTAATGACTGGCAAAAAGCATTTGAAAAAGCAGGATATAAAAATGCAATAATAGCAAAAGAATGGGATTATAAAGACTCTTCTTTAAATTTGGAAGATGCAAGGATTTCTGTAATAAGATACTTACCATCGGATGTGGAAAATGCCTATGGCCCAAATGTACACGACCCACGCAGCGGTGAAATTATTGAAAGCCATATAGGCTGGTATCATAATGTAATGAAATTAGTGCACGATTGGTATATGATACAAGCGGCAGCAGTGGATCCTAAAGCCAGAAAAATGGAATTTGACGATGAATTAATGGGACAGTTAATTAGGTTTGTTTCATCGCACGAGGTAGGGCATACGCTTGGTTTACGGCACAATATGGGTAGCAGTAGCCGCACACCTGTAGAAAATTTAAGAAATAAAGCTTGGGTGGAAGCAAATGGGCACACTGCTTCCATTATGGATTATGCGCGTTTTAATTATGTAGCACAGCCAGAAGATAATATTTCGGAGGTAGGCTTGTTTCCGAGAATTGGTGTTTATGATAAATGGGCTATACAATGGGGTTATAAACCAAGTTTTGCAAAAGATGAAGAAGAAGATAAAAAAATAGTAAATAAATGGATTGTTGACAGTTTAAAAGCTAACCCCAGACTTTGGTTTGGTACAGAGACGAATCCTTACGACCCACGGTCTCAAACCGAAGACTTGGGAGATAATAGTATGAAGGCAGGTGAATATGGTATAAAAAATCTAAAACGTATTATTGCTAAATTGCCGGAATGGACAAGCGAAGAAGCAGATAAGTATGAAAATCTTAGAGATATGTATTATGCATTAGGTGGTCAATTTTACAGATATATGGGGCATGTACTTAAAAATGTTGGCGGCATATATGAAACCCCAAAAAGTATAGAGCAAAAAAATGAAGAAGTGTACGAACCTACACCTAAAGAAATACAAGAAGAGGCAATACGATTTTTAAATAAACAACTTTTTGAAACACCTGAATGGTTATTTGATAAAAATATATTAAACAAAATAAACAATCCTGTTGCCAATGAATATGTTGGAAACATACAGGTAGCAGTTATGAATAATTTGTTGTCTCCGGCTCGTTTAAACAGGTTAGCAGTTTGTAGTAATCGTTTTGGCGATAAGAATACCTATTCTATGGAAAAAATGATTGATGATGTAAAAGAAGGTGTATGGAGTGAATTAAAAACCAAAAAGCCTACCGATGAAATGCGTAGAAATCTGCAAAAAGCTTATACAGAGGCATTAATAAATATTGTGAACCCCACAACTTCTGCCCCGACAACTAACGGCAACTCTGCAAGTAATTTTAATGTAAAAAATACCGATGTTATTTCTGTTGCAAGAGGTAAACTAACAGCACTTAAAAAAGATATTGATACTGCATTACCTACCACAAGCGATAAAATGACAAAATATCATTTAGAAGATATTAGCTATAGAATTAAAAAAGCATTAGACCCCAAAGGCTAAAACTACCGCAACTAAAAATATAAAAGACCAATACATGTAAATGTATTGGTCTTTTATATTTTATAGAAAAAATTATTATCCCTGTAATGCAGCAGCACCGCTTACTATTTCGGTAAGCTCTGTAGTAATAGCTGCTTGGCGGGCACGGTTGTAGCTTATTTTCAACGATTTAAGTAAATCATTGGCATTCTCGCTTGCCTTATCCATAGCAGTCATACGGGCGCCGTGTTCCGATGCATTAGCATCTAAAATAGCTTTATAAACCTGAGTATTTAATATTTTAGGCATTAACTCTTTAAGCAATATTTCCATTGAAGGTTCAAAAAGGAAATCAACCTTTTTGCCGCCCAATTTTTGTTCTACTTTAGGAATAGGCAAATAGGGTTCGGAAGCAAATATTTGAGTAGCAGCATTTTTAAATTGGCTGTAAATAATTTCTACTCTGTCATATTCATTTTTAAGAAACGCATCTTGTGCATATATTGCAGCATTACGTACGTTCTCAAAAGCCAGATTTGAAAAAATATCCCAATATTTGTCAACAGTTTTAAAACCATATCTCTGAAAATATTCATATCCTTTTTTGCCTAATGGTAACACTGTAACATTCCCTTTAGCATATTGGGTAGCATATTTGGTTTCCATAGTCTGTTTGGTAAGCTTAATAACATTAGAGTTATAAGCACCACAAAGCCCACGGTCGCTTGTTATAGCAATAAGTAACACTTTTTCTACTGGTCGTTGGTCGGCCAAAGGCATATTTACATCTGTAGATACATTACTAACTATGTTGCTAAGCATAGACTGTAATTTTTGTGCATAAGGCCTCATTTGTACAATGGCTTCTTGCGCACGTCTAAGTTTAGCAGCACTTACCATCTTCATAGCCTTGGTTATTTGCTGTGTAGATGTTACGGATTTGATACGGTTACGAACCTCTTTAAGCTGTCCCGACATATTATTTTAAATAGTTATGATAAATTTTGGTGCAAAGTTACCCATATTACCCAATATAGCAAAACAGAATTTCCGGAATTTTTGTATTGAAGTATTTAAGAAGCCTTTTAGACTGTATATTAATGGTAATTATTTTGGTATTACTAAATAATCCCGAATGGATAATATTTTTATTGAATAATATACTATTAGTATATAAAACGCGGTAAGGGTGACATTATATGCATCGGCAATATAAAATAATAGCACCCTTTCAGGGTTTTGTGTCATTTAAATTCAATTTTACTATAATAATATCATCCCTTCGGGATTGAAAATTAATAAATTTGGTAACGATATATCAGATATACCTGTATATTTAGTAATAATTTATAGGTGCCAATGGTATTTAAATAAATATTATTATCAAAATAAGATTTACTATACTATACTTCGTAAATAATTGCATGTAAGCAAAAGGTGGCTGCCATACCAGCTAAACATTTCCCCGTCTATTAATTGTATTTTTATACCAGGTAACAATGTTTGTAGTTCTTGCAAATCTCGTTCTTTAAAGGGGTAGGGTTCCGAAGAAAGGAGTACCCTGTCTGTGTTGTTATTTATAATTGCAGACAAATTGATTTCAGGGTATCGCATATTATCAGCAAATACATTTATCCAGCCCATTTGCTCAATAATATTGCTTATAAAAGTATCGCCACCTGCGCACACCCATGGTTTTTTCCATATTAGGTATGCTACTCTTTGTTTGGGTATTGCAGGTAAATTTGCAAAATCGTTCCGTATTTGGTTACTAATGTTTGTTGCCTGCTCTTCTTTATTTACTAATATGCCAATTTGGTTTATCATTGTAGCAGCATCGTCAATTGTTTTAATATCGCTAACCCAAACCGGAAATTCTGCTGCAAGTAATTCTATTTGTTCCTTTGTATTTTCTTCTTTGTTTGCAATTATCAAATCGGGTTTTAAAGAACTAATTTTTCGGATATTAACATTTTTTGTACCTCCCATTCTATACTTTCTCTTATACCATTCTAAAGGATGAACACAAAATTTAGTTATTCCGATAACCTCCTTACTCAACCCTAAATGAAACAAAAGCTCTGTTTGTGAGGGTACTAAAGATATGATTCGTTGCGGTAACTCAGGTATTTTTACTTCTCTACCTGTCATATCTATAAAAGTACGCTTGCTCATTATTGAAACTTTTTATAAAAGAACAGAAGAAAAAAGCTAAAGATGCAATCAACCGGAAAAAGGGAGCTTGTAAAAATATCTTTATTGTAATTCCCTTTTAGAGATAAGTATAATATAGTATTAAGTAAAGTTAGAGCCATGTAACCCAAAGCATACTTTTTATTTAAGTTGCAAGCACCAAGCCAGCAGACCGTATAAGCCAGCATATAGGCAACTTGTAACCATTCTGCCCCCAAAAACGGAGCTGTTCTTACACTATATAGTATCCATAGTAAGCCCAGAATATGAAACGCTGCTACAAAAGGAAATAATAAGGGTGGTTTTGTAACAGTGTTTTTAAAAAATAATTTCAAATCGAACACAAGCAGCTTTTAAATGTAAAGATAGCAGGGTTTTAGCTATAATACTGATATATAAGAATGAAAAGAAGCAGAATGAGCTATTTTTATCTTATTTTAAAAAGCTCTAAATACGATTTCAAAGTGTTTAAAGGAAATTTTTGTACTTTTTTTACAGCTTTAATACTAGAAGTTAGGAGGGCAGAATAGGATACTGTTGTATTTCTAATAAATTATTTACAGAACAGAAAATAATATTTTCAATTTAAAAATCTAACTCAGAGCCTTTTTTCGAGACTAAAACTTTATTTGAAATTTTCAAAATAAAATCGTTTAGCTTTGTAAATATAAAGGCATTCTGATTAGAACAGAGCATTAGGAACCTGAAGTCTCTAGATTTTTCT
>CAIWXG010000443.1 GCA_903916555.1 uncultured Bacteroidota bacterium | reverse complement strand
TCTAACATTAATTGCACCATTTCATCTGCAACTTGTGTAGGGTTACGCTTACGTATCTTTTCGGTATGTTTATCTATTAACTTCGGATTTTCGGAATATTCCATTAAAACTAATTTTATGAAATTACTCCCTACATCAATACCCATTGTATATACTGCCTTTGACATAATATTATTTTTTTTGTTACACTTATACGATTTTACTCAATGTTTTATTACTAATTTTTAACTTTTGCAGCACTCGGTAAATCAGCTTTAATGTTTCTGCGTGCAAACATTGCTCCACCTAATGCACCCATAAATATGGAGTCTGTATGTATATTTATTTTTATATTATCACCATAGTTTTCTTTAACCAATTGGGTTAAATATTTTATTACTGCCTGGTTTCTTGCCACACCACCTGTAAATGTGAATTCATTAAAAACCCCGCCCGAACGTGCTATTAAAGACATGGCTCTCATTATAATTGCTTTGTGCAAGCCACCTAATATATCAGCTCTTTTTTCGCCCACATTTGTTAGTTCGCGTAGTTCTGCACCTGCAAATACAGTACATGTAGAACAAATAGTAACTTCTTTTTCTGCCTGCATCGCCAATGGGCCTAATTCATTAAGAGAGATACTCATTTCATCGGCTATATAACCTAAATATCTGCCACAACCTGCCGCACAACGGTCGTTCATTTGGAAACTGGTTACCAATCCATATTTATCTACTTGTATTGCTTTCGTATCTTGTCCGCCAATATCTAATACAGTTCTTGTATTTGGGAAAACAGCATGTGCACCAAAAGCATGACATAAAATTTCGGACCTAATACAATCTTGCGGAAAAGGCAATAAGGCTCTGCCATAACCGGTGCCGGTCATGTTTTCAATATTAAAATCTAGATTAGCAACTTCATCAATACGTTCTCTTAGAGATTCGGAAACATTTTTAAAATCACCTTTCAACAAATACATCTCTGCATCAAACTTCGCATCCGATTCAATAGGTATATTTTCAGATTGATCAGGTAAAGTGTCGTATTTTTCTTTCAGCAAATCCATTGCCTGTGTAATCAAAGACTGAAAATCGAAATTTACAATCTCATTTTCTGCGGCAGTAATACTTTTGTCCCAAATGGTCATTAAGGGTTCAAAAAGAGAAATGTCGAATTTGTTTACTTCTTCATTATACTTTTCAGAAACAATATCTCTGAAAAACTGATTTTTATCTCCCAGATTTTGGTAGATATATTGGTGTTTTATTTTGGGTTTTATTGCTTTACGAATTATTCTTAAATGGTCTATCATCATTAAGCGTCTTTCGCCCTCAAAATAATTATAGCAGGTTTTAAGCAACTCATCGCCTAATTTGTCTATACGTACTTTAAACTGCTCATATTGGAACACATTTTCCAAATCAGATAAATATTTTTTATACTGTGGCTTAGATTCAATCTCTTTAGCCAAATTCTTTTTTAATATAGAAAAACGTGCATTGTAAATAGCTTCCATTCGTGCTATATCTGCCGCTACCGAATAATTGGCACGGGTATTTGTAATACCTCTTCCTATTATTTCATCTTGCTCATTAATAATTACTGCCTTCGATGTAGTTGACCCCAAGTCAATTCCTAAATAATATTTATTCATATTGAAAAATTTTGTTTTTTAATTAAGCATTTACTTCTTCCTGCTCCAAAATAGTTTTCCGTTGTCCTAACATTTGGAAATAAGACTCTAATCTGTTTTTAATATTCGCATACGAAAAATAACGAGGGTCCACCAAATCACTTTCAATAAAGCCAACCGGAATACCGCATCTTTGTTCTACTTCACGCATCATTAATAATTGACCGGCAGAAAAAGAATTACAGCTTTTAATAGAATTAATTAAGAAACCATCAGCTTTAAATTCTTTTATATAGTGTTCTATTAAATCTACTCTTTGTGGTAAATTCAAATTTGTGTAACAACCCATGCAATATTTTGCCAAACTTTCTAATGGTTTGCCCGATTCGTGCCTAAAGCCTTGGTCGTATAGCCCGCCTACTTTGGTATAGGTAGAAGCTACAATTACCGCACCCATATCATAAAATATTTTCCAGAATTCACGGAAGTTTGTCCAGTTTGGTGGGCCTTCTACTACTAATCTAAATTTCTCTTCTTTCATTTCGCCCTCAGGTGTTACCGGGCATAAGCCTAAATTCATGCGGTCGGTAACTTCTTTCAATAATTCTTCGTAGTAGCTTACGGCTTCTTCTGTACCTCTAAATGCGGTATTTAAAGGCCCCATATAGTAAACACCGGCAAAATAAGAATCAATAGGTGATGGTCTGTTTTTGGCAGTATCTAATACTTTAACCCATAAATCTTCTGCTTTAGCAGCATTATCAAGCATTTTACCCAAGCGGTCGTAATCTAATTTCTTACCTGCTACTTTCTCCATTTTAGGTATCACATCTTCTTTAAGCTGTTTTACCATATAAGTAATTTGCTCTTCTGTTATTACACCGTCTTCTTGATAGGGGGTATGTAACATTGCAATCTCCACACCCGGATATAATCTTTCCAAATTTTCGAACCACTTCAAGAAAGTAAAACAACCGGTATAACTCAATAATAATAAATCAGGCTCGGGTAATTTTTCGCCTGTAGGTCCAATGTTACCATTAAGCATCATGCCAATATCGCATTTTACATAAGTGCATACATCTTCTGAAAAGCCCATTTTCTCGGCATCTTTTATATAAGAACCCGATTTTTTACGCATACCCGATTGTAAGGCATTAATTTCAGGATAAACCGGAAGCATATCCATGGCAAGAATTAACTCTGTGAGGTTGCCGGGTACAAATGTGTAAACCACTTTCTTACCATTTTCTTTGGCATTGCTCAATTCTGTAAAGAGATTTGCAAGCATCTCTTTTTGAATCACCATGCTTTTTTCCTTAATTGCTTCTTTAGGATTGCTCATCTTTATATATATTAAATAATGTTAAAAATATTTTTATACTATTTGCTTCTTAAACCCAAAGTTTTATAGAGTCGGAGAAGGTACCCGCTTGTTCTTTTATTACTTTGAATTGACCTGTGTTTTCGTGAAATTGGAAATTAATATGTGCTATACCTGCATCATCGCAACCTTTCTGCAAGTCAGGTCTGTCTAACAAGGCAGGGTCGCAGAAGCTTGCCGCACAAAATATGACACCATCCGCCTTTCTGCTTCTTACTTGGCTTACTAACCTTGCACTTTTGGGGTTGCCTACATCGTAAATTGCAGATGAAGGCGCACTTTGTGTTAAAAATGAATTTACTAATTCATTTAATGGGTCTTGTGTAGTATTATTTATACCGCCATTTATCCATCTTGAACCCAGCATAAAATCGTCATCTACAATATAACAACCGGCCATTTCAATAGATTTTATCATACCTATAGGTGGCTGTTCGCAGAAAGAACCCGATATTACTACTCTAATGTTATCCATCGGTTCACCAAAATCATTATCAATTAAGGCTACTATTTCTTCCAACATTTCATTATGTTTTTCAACATTAATAACCATGCCTGCTCTAATAATATGATAGGTATCAACAGCAGAAAGCCTCCAAGGAAATTCTTGACGAATGTTGTATATCATTTCTATCAATTCCCTATTGCGGTTATATAATACTATTGCATCATTTAAATGTTGTGTAGTAATCTTCATGTCATTAATTAAAAACATGTCGTGTATAACCGTTTCAATTAATTCTCTGTAAAATGTACCACCTATATGTTTCTCAAAATTCTGGGGATAGTCAAAATATCTGGAGAACTTCCCTTTTTTTGCAAGTTTAAACATACCGCTTAAATTGCGTACACAATCGCAAATAGAAGGGAATAGAAAGCCATCGAAAGTATCTAAATTGGTATCTAAAACCATTTCTATTATACCACGCGGCAGGTGGCATATATAAGACTGATAATACGCATCGCCTTTAATAATTTGTTTGCGGTCACCAACACCAATTATACCTACCGGCATACCATTGGCGGCATGTATAATTTCTCTAGGTACATATATAGGCAAATAGCCAACTAATAGTCTGTATTTAGATTTTGACTTCCATTGTTTAGCATAAGTAAAATTAAGATCGAATGCGAGCGTTTTACATTCGTCTAACAATGCGGTCAAGCGTTCGGGGGCTTGTTTCATCATTTAAGTTGTTTTTATTTCAGAAAATATAACATTTTCTTCAGGGTGAAATAATAGTGCAATTTCAGAATTGTTTATCTTTTGTATTATGATTACTATCATTGATTTGAATGATTTTTGTCAGCAACAAAAAAGCATATCTCCTCTATTATTGCAAATAAATTATATTATAGAGTTTTCGGTTTTATTTAAAACTATTTGCCACATTTTTATTTAGTATGGACACAGTGCAGCAAAGTAAAAATGCTATTTGTATAGTGCTTTCGGGTGGGTTGTCTGTAAGAATGAATTCGCCAAAAGCATTATTGAGATTTGATGAAAACAGTACTTTTTTACAGCACTTGATAAACGTTTATAATAATGCATGTATTGCAAAAATTATTGTTGTAAAAAATATAAATATTGAAATAAATGACATGATTTTTTATGAAAAAAATGTAGAATTCGTAAACAATTATTTCCCGGAAAAAGGTAGACTGTATTCTATACAATTAGGTTTAAAACAATATACAGATGCAGAATATTGTTACATACAGAATATAGATAACCCTTTTATTACCACAGAACTATTAAATGATTTATGGCTGGCAAAAGATAATGCTGAATATATAACACCCCAATACAATGAAAAAGGCGGACATCCGGTTCTTATTTCTAAAACAATTATAGATAATTTGCTTACAGTAACTAATTACGACAATACTCTACAAAACCTTTTAAAACCCTATACCAGACACAGATTTAAAACAAATGATGAAAACTGTTTATTGAACATTAATACACCCGGAGACTATGAAAAATATATACTAAATAATAACAAAATAAAAGATTATTTGTGATAGATGTTTTTGAAAAAATTACGGAAGACAAGAATAATAATCTTGATTTTGCCCTTTGTATCATTACAAATACTAAAGGCTCTGTGCCGCGTGCCAAAGGGGCGAAAATGTTAGTATATCCTAATGGAAAAATATTTGGAACAATTGGTGGTGGCAGGGTAGAAAAAAAAATTATTGAAGATGCTTTATTAGTACTCCAAACAAAAGAACCTGTACATATACATTACGACTTACTAAAACAATTAGATATGTGCTGCGGCGGTAGTATTGATATTTATATAGAACCGGTAATGAAAAAAAATAAACTTTACATTTTTGGTGCTGGTCATACCGGCATCGCTTTAGCTAAAAGAGCAATAGATTTTAATTTTGATATTACTATAATTGACGATAGGCAAGATTATATAGATGAAGTAACAATAGAAGGCGTAAAAAAGATATATAGCGATTTTAAAATAATATTACCTCAATTGCTTTTTGATGAAAATACGTACATTACAATAATGACTTATAGCCACCCCTTAGATAGGATTATACTATCTTATTGTCTTAAACAACAACATGGTTATTTAGGAATGATAGGGAGTATGCGAAAAATAGAGGTAACAATAAGGTTGTTTTTAGAAGAAGGTATTGCGACAGAAGAAGAAATGGAAAAAGTAGATATGCCAATGGGTATTGATATTGGTGCCGATGGACCGGATGAAATAGCTATAAGCATATTGGCAAAATTAGTATCAGTAAAAAATAAAGTAAATATATAATGAATACAAAACCACTTGCCATTGTAACCGGCGCTGCTAAAGGAATTGGTAGAGCTATATGCAAAAAAATGATAACTGACGGATTTTATGTAGTTGCTGTAGATATAGATGCAAATGCTGAAACAGATTTAATTGCTGAATTCGGAAAAAGCAATATAGAATATAAACTAATAAATATTTGCAAAGAAGACCAGGTAAAAGAACTGTTTGCATCTATAAAAACAGCTCATTCCTCTATTAATGCTCTTGTAAATAATGCCGGAATTATACGAGATAATTTAATATGGAACATGAGTGTAGATGATTTTGATGCCGTTATAAATGTAAATTTAAAAGGTACTTGGCTCATGTGCCGCGAAGCTGCAATTCTAATGAAAGAACAAAAAAGTGGTAGAATTGTTAATATTGCGTCAAGGGCATGGTTAGGCAATAGAGGGCAAAGCAATTACTCGGCTTCAAAAGCAGGCGTAGTAGCACTTACCAGAGTTTTGGCATTAGAATTGGGTAAATATAATGTTAGCGTTAATGCTATTGCACCCGGTTTAATAGATACACCACTTACCCAAAAACTTACTACAGAGGTACTGCAAAAACTTATAGATGCACAGCCGTCTAAAACTATGGGTACACCCAATGATGTGGCTAATGCGGTAGCCTTCTTGGCAAAAGCGGATACACAATTTATTACAGGACAAACCATTTATGTAGATGGCGGTAAAAGTATTGGGGCTAATATGTAAAAAACTAAATTAAAAATATGAATAATTCGCTTAAAACACTGTATGATGAACATGCCATTATACAAAATGCATTAGAAATTGCAAAAAATGCAAAACATCTTATTGACAAAAACAATGAAGAGTACGAACTGATAATAAGCGAACTGATTCGTTTTTTCAGAGTCTATTCCGACCAATATCACCACCATAAAGAAGAGGAAATTCTCTTTCCTGAAATGGCTAAGAAAAATGAGCTTTTAGCTGATGGTATTCTTAAAGAAATGTTTGAAAATCATGAATACTTCAGAAAAATACTAAGAGCAATAGAAGCTGATTTTGAAGAACAAAAATACATAGAAGCTTCACAAAAAATTGATGAATATGCCGATGCTTTATTAGACCATATTGCAGTAGAAAACGAAGAACTTTTTCAAAGTGCTTATTCCCTTTTTACTGATGACGAACTGGAAAATATATATTATCGTTTTATGGATTTGGACCGTGATTTAGGCGAAACCAAGAAAAAAGATTTTACCGATTTACTCACATCTCTAAAAATAAGTGCTTAATATATATCTATTTCTGTACTGATTTCCGTTTCGTTTGTTTCAAAAATTAGTTCTTTAGTAATTTCTTTTTGCCCATATAAAGGCGAAGACCAACCGTCTTTGATTATTGGCTTTAGTTTAGTGTTTAATTTATCGGTTGCATTAATATTTAGGTTGCAATTTAATTTAATTGGTGTATGCCATAATTGTAGCATTTTACTGCCTAAAGGCATATTAATTATTTCGTCTTTTATTTGCCAGTGATGCTTATTTTTCTGTTTCACAAGAGTGCGTTTGTGTAAAATGTTTTTATTTATGTAAATAAATGCATTAATAACACCTTCAAATGTAAAATTATCGTTATACTCTTTAAGGGCTGCTTGCTTGCATTGCGACCAAAAATACCAAATAAACCTGCCGCCTTTTAGCATTTGGTCATTGCCACCAAGCATAACTGAATTATGTGCCTGTGTACCATTAAAATATCTTAACGTTTCATCATCGGTATTATACTTATAACTGCCGGCATCCATTAGTATATTTTCTCCTTTATACCATATATCCACATGCAAATTATCTGCTTGATGTGGTCTGTCTTTATGGCTGCCACACCTAATAAATGTAAGTGTATCTTTTTCTCTAATTATATAGTAACCACCATCAGGAAATTGATGCAAAGCAAAATTTATATTTAAAGCGGTACTCTTTTTGTTTTTAATGCCATACCATTCACTGTCTTCATAATTATTTAGGCTTGCATCTATATTCAATGCAGAAGCAAGAGCATCTAATTGAGGTCTGTAATCGCGATATTCATTGTTATTTAATTTGAAAAACAATGCACCGTCATTGTGTCCGTAATTGGGTAAGAGTCCGCTCTCATCTATCATACATGTTCGTAAAAACAAAATAGACTTTTGGGCTCGGTCATAAACAACATCGGCAAATTTTTCACCGTTTTTTTCGGATAGTACAATTGCCCATGTTAATAATTGCACCACAACTCTATGATAATTCATTGCAAATTGTAAGAAAGTGCCATCATTATATACCTGATAAGCTACTTCTTGTTCAAACCATTGTTTACCCTTTTGTTTCCAAATTGCAACATTTGGGAATGTAGGAAAATAGATACCCGTAAGATATAAAGTTAATGTTTCTGTTATAGCATGATTATTACGAACGGCAATTCTTGAAAAATCAATATTGTCGTAAACATGCTTCATTTGCCAAAAAATGGCATATTGTACTTTACTAAAAAATGCGTCAGTAAGGTTTTTAGAATTGCGATAATAATGCAACGCAAATACCCAATTTAAAACTCTTATAGACATTTCCTGGCTACAACGATAATTAGGTCCGCAGTTTACAGGATTGCTATTTATCCAAGATTCCATATCATCAAAAACCATTTTAGAACAATCTGTATTAAAATGGTAATCGTATCTTATGATATCATAAATATAAGAAAATCTGGATTTTTCCCATACATATTTAATATCACCGGCTTCTTTAGACATATCTGCAATTTCTGTCCAATGTTTGTTGACATCATATTTATAACCTGTATCGGGGTTGGTAACCCAATCGTTGGCAATACCTAAATCTGTAGACAAACTATTAAATAACAGAAATTTGCCCTGTTTTATATTTTCAAATTGTTTTTTTAAATATTCATTTTCATTCTTTGGTATTGACAAAGATTCTTTGTCTTTAAAGAAGAAAACAGAATTTTGTTGTTTCCATTGTTCTAAATTGGTATAGTGAATAAATTGTGGGGCAATGGGGAATTTCTTTTTTAATATACCTGTTTTACCTAATGCTAAATGTTTAATACGAAAGCAAACATATCGCCAGCCCATATTACTAATAAGGTTAATGGTATTTTTTATCTTTCTAAACATTTATTTTGTTTAATATATGTAATGCAATTAGCAAATACTATTAAATTAATCTACAAAAACCCAGAAGGGGTAACATTATTATAGCAAAATTTGTTTTAAATATTACAAAAACCCTGAAAGCCTGCCCGTACAGGCGGGGGTGATATTATTATAGTATGTTTGGGTAAATAATAACCCCCCCTCGGGGTTTGTAGCATTTTATATGGTTTTTACTTCCATAATATCATCCCTTCGGGTTTGATATTATGGAAACCTGAATGTAAATGTTTTTTTATAATGTAACAATAAATTCGCAACCTTCATTTACTTTACTTTTCACTTCTATTGTGCCGCCCATAGATTCTACCTGTGTTTTTGTAATATACAAACCCACCCCTTTGCTATCGTAGCCGGTATGGAAAACCTGATTGAGTTTAAATACTTTATTGCCATATTTTGCCATATTTATTCCCAAGCCATTATCTTTAAAAATAATCTTAATTTTATTATTTATTAATTTTGTAGAAATAACAATTTCGGGTGTAACATCTTTTCTTGAATATTTTAGTGCATTACTTATAAAATTATAGCAAATACTTTCTAAATATATTTTTGGATATTGTATCTTATCTATTTCAAAATTTTTAATTATAACTGCTTTTTTCTCAAAAATAGACCCTTGCAGTTGTTTTGTAATGTCATTTATTATTGTGGCAATATCACAATTATCAAGCGGTATTTCTTTATTAAGCTGTATTTGTGCAATTTCCATTAAAGTAGATAAACTATTATTTAAAGAATTGCTGCTTTCATCAATAAATTCTATGGCTTCCTTCATCGAAAATGCCTCACCCATAGCTATTTGTTCGGCATCACCACCCATGTTATTTTTTGCTTTAAGTACACCGGCAAGCATTTTAATATTATTTGCAGGGCCTCTTAAATTGTGTGCTATTATTCTATTCAGCTCTTCTAATTGTGTTACTTTATTTACCAAACTTACCCTTATTGCTTCCAGTGTTTTATTTTGAATAGCAAGATTATTTTCCAACTCTTTTTTAGCAGTAACATCTATAATTTGAGCTATGAAGAATTTCGGAGTACCGTCAGTATTCCAAACTGATGAGACCGTAAGATAAATCATCAAAATTCTTTTATCCTTAGTAACAAATCTTTTTTCGGTTGAATAAGCTTCGATTTTCCTATCGAATAATTGATTAATCAACTCCGCATCAATATCTGCATCTTCAGTGTAAGACAGGTCTTTATACGTTATCTGTTGAAGTTCTTCTTTTGTATAACCTGAAATATCGCAAAGCACCTTATTTACATCTAACCAGTTACCTTCAGGGCTTATCAAAGCCATGCCAATACCCGAATTAGAAAACGCATTTGTGAATGTTTCCATACTTGTTTTCAATGCCTCTTGTGCCTCAATAAGCTCTGTTACATTTATACCATAAGCTACAATAAATTCAAATGCTCCATCATCGTTAAAGATGGGTCTTAATAATCTTAGATGATGCGAAACAGTACCCTGTTTATCAACTAATCGTTCAATCATTCTTGTTTCCTTGCGTTCTTTTTCTGCTTTGTCGTATAATGCAAATCTATCTTTAACGAAAAATTCCGGTCTATTGCTGTATTTTTCATAATCAATATCTGTTTTTCCTATCATCCATTTCCGTAGCTCTTCGTTTTTAAATGCATTTTTATTTACAAAAAGATAGCGATGGTCGGGTGCAAATACTGCTATATCTGCGGGTAAGTTATTTAGTGTGCTTTCATAAAAATATCGTTGTTCTTCAATTTCTTTTTCAAGTTGTTTTTTCTTTGTAATATCCATTATTTGGGATATAAAGAAATGAGGCTCGTTCTCATTTTTCCATACAAGTGATACGGTAAGTAAAACCCAAACTATATTTTTATTTTTAGTTATATATCTTTTTTCCAAATGATAAGTTTGTATTTCTTTTCTTAGCATTTGGCCTACTAAACTTACATCTGCGTCTAAGTCATCGGGGTGGGTAATATCCTGAAACGTTAATTGCAATAACTCTTCTTTTGTGTAACCTGTAATATAACAAACTTCTTTATTTACATTTATCCAATTGCCTATAGGACTAACCAATGCCATGCCAATGCCGGAGTTTTCGAACGCACTACTAAATGTATTCATACTTGTTTTTAGTGCTTCGCGGGCTATAACGAGGTCTGTAATTTTAATTCCATAACCTAATATAAATAACATTTTCCCGTTTTTATTAAAAACAGGATATATGCGTCTTAAAAGATAATTACTCTCCCCGTTTTGTGCAGGTAATTTCTCTTCAAATTCAATTAATCTTTTTTCATCAACTGCTTTTTTTAGATTTTCAATTCTCTTTATTGCAATTTCAATAGGTTTGTTTCTATAAGTAATATATTCTTCATCATTTTTGCCTATCATCCATTTTCTTAAATTATCATCAGAGATAGCATTTTTATTCAAGAATAAATATCTAAAATCTGCATCAAAAACTGCAATATCTACTTCTAAACTATCTAGTATTTGTTCGTAAAAATATTTTTGTTCTTGAAACCTATGCTCTGTATTTTTCAATTCAGTAATATCTCTAAACTGCCAAATTTCACCTTTAAATTTATTATTTATAAACAGTGGTAAAAAATCTCTTTTTTGCACTCTACCGTCAATTAAATAGAGTTCTTCGTCTATAACTTTTTCTTTTTTATCTAAAATTTCTACAACTCTGTTTATAAAACTTTCAGGGTCTTTATGATGCGTTTTACTAAACTCCAACCTTTCCCATATACTCTTTCCTATTAATTCGGATTCAATATCATCGTGATATTTTTTAGAAAAATTTATATTGGTAAAAATAATGTTTTGATACTCATCTGTAACTAAAATACCATCTTGAATATTGTTTAATAAATTAAATAGGAATTTTTCAGTTGTTATATGCTTTTCTTCTGCTATTTTTAGATGGGTAATGTCTGTATGTGTGCCTATCAGCCTAAGTGGTTTACCGTCAATAGATTTTAAAATAACAACCCCGCGACTTAGTATCCATTTGTAAGAACCATTTTTACATTTATATCTATATTCGTTACTATATACATGTGTATCGCTATATAAATGTTTTTCAATTTTTTTTACATAAATATTATTTGAATGTTCAGGATGAACATTTGCATGCCATTGTTTGTATGTTTTAATTTCATCTGGTTCGTATCCAAATATTTCCCACCATTTATACGAAAAAGATATTTTATCTGTTTCTAAGTCTAAGTCCCACATGCCATCTACGGCGGCATCAAGGGCTAATTTCCATTTATCTTCTACTAATTTTATTTCAGTTTGTTTATTTAAAATTTCAATTAATACAAGCAAATAGTTTTTGTCGGGGTGGCAGTTTAAGAATTTAAGGCCATAACTTCTTGGTCTGTCATTATATAGTGTAACATATTCTATGTAAGTATTTTTACCTGTTGAAAAGGTTTCAAGTATTTTATTTTCGCATAGCAAAAAAACAGCATTGCCAAAAAAATCAGATATTTTTCTACCTACATATTCTTCCTGCTTAAAATTTAATTTTGTACCATCTCTATCCCACATTTTTGTAATTAAACAATCTCTAGATACTTCAGCAACCTTTTCGCCTACTTGCAAAAGAGTATTTACTATCGTTTCCAGTAATTCAGGATTAGCATTTTCCATTTAATAAATTTCTTGCAATTGTGATTATTATTGTATATATGAAAAGTAGAAGATATTTTAAAATTTTTGTTGCTAATTAAAAACACAACTTGATTTGTTATTTTATATATATTATATTGTAAATATACAATTATAACTAATCAAAGAAGACTTTTGTAGTCTAAGTGTAAAATTACTAAATTTATATTGCAAAAAGGTTAATTATACAATCTACAATTCTTTCTGCTGTTTTACCGTCCCATAATTTAGGTATGGCACCTTTTTTCCAGTTTCCTGAAAACAGTTTTTCAAAAGCAGGTACTAAAGTATTTGGGTTGGCTCCTAATAACTCATTTGTGCCTACAGTGCAGGTTTCAGGTCTTTCAGTATTATCTCGTAGTGTAATACAGGGTATGCCCATTACAGTAGTTTCTTCAGTAATACCACCCGAATCTGTAATAACAGCTTTGGCATTTTTAACTAAATAATTAAACTCCAAATATCCTAAAGGTTCAATAATATGTAGATTTTCGGGAACTGTATTTAAATCTTCCATCATTTTTGCAGTACGCGGATGCACAGGGAAAATAAGCGGAAAACCATTTGATGCCGTTAATATTTTATGAATCAGCTCGCCTAATTGTTCTTTATTGTCAACATTATTAGGGCGATGTAATGTCATTACAATATAACCACCGGTGCTTAAATTGCATTTATCCCATATTTCAGGTTTATTAAAACGAGGCATTTGTTTGTATAAAGTATCTATCATCGTGTTGCCCACAAAAAATATTCTACTTTCATCAACTCCCGATTTTAATAAATTACTGTTTGCTACTTCCGATGTTGTAAAAAAATAATCTGTAATAGCATCTGTTACTAACCTGTTTATTTCTTCAGGCATTGTCCAGTCTCCACTACGAATACCGCCTTCTACATGTGCCACTTTTATATTTTTCATTTTTTTGGCTGTTATAGAACAAGCCATTGTAGATGTAACATCGCCCACAACAATACATAAATCGCAGGGTTGTTCCATAAGCAATTTTTCGTACCCTATCATAATTTTAGCTGTCTGCTCTGCCTGTGTACCGGAGCCTGATTCTAGATTATAATGTGGCATGGGAATACTAAGTTGCTCAAAAAAATCACCACTCATTTTTTTATCATAGTGTTGCCCGGTATGCACTAAACGATATTGAATATTTATACCTAACTTTTGTTTGTTAGAAATAGCCTCTACAATTGGTGCTATTTTTATAAAGTTGGGTCTGGCACCTGCAATAATATCTATTAACATATATGTGTATTTTGTTATTTTTATAATTTTTCTCTCCTAATTTCTCCTAAAACTATACATTTACCCAAGCTCTTGTACTTAAACTTTCTAATGCTGCAAAGCTTGCCAATGTAGTATTTATAATCTCATCGAATGGAATTAGTTCTTGTCCGCCTTGTTTCAATTTTAATACCAATTGTTTAAATTGCTCAACATGCCCTTTGTCTGTCTTTGTTTTCAGTTTAGCGAAATTTCTGAATCCGTACCCTGTTGTTAAACAGAAATTATCTGTTATTAGTGTTTTTTCTTGCGAGTATATCTCTATTCTTTCTTTTGAATATTCTTTTGAGCCGTTAGCAAAATAATTTATTACCCCTGTACTTCCATTTTCATACTGCAAAAGTATAGAAGCATTATCGGTATTTAATTGTGGATTAGTCCCTAATGCATTCATACAAACAGCTTTTATTTTACTGCCTGTAAGAAAGGTTATCAAATCCATATAATGACAAGCTTCACCTATAATTCTTCCGCCACCGGTAGTAATATCGTGTACCCATATATTTGCAGGTATATTCCCTGCATTCATAGTAGCAATTACATTCATTTGGGAGTTGCCCAATAATTGTTTTGCCTTCTGTATATGTGGCGAGAAACGCCTGTTGAAACCTACAGTAATTGTTTTTGTACCATTATACGCTTGCAAAATAGCTTCCAAGCCTTCTTTATCAATTGCCAATGGCTTTTCTACAAATACATGTTTACCGGCATTAAGACATTCTACCGTCATGGCAGCATGCAAATTATGCCGGGTAGTTATAATTACTAAATCTATTGCCGGATTGCTTAGAATGGTAGTATAATCGGATGTTGACTGTGCAATATTGTATTTTTTAGCAAGCGAAGTGCCTGTTAATCCACTGGCACTGGCAATAGAAATTAAAGGAGCATTCATTTCAGACAAAATAGGTAGCATAGTCATAGCAGTAAAATTACCTGCACCAATTATTCCTATTCCACCATTAGAAATGTTGAACTTACTACTTAGTAAATTTATTGTGTTAGAAGACTCACTATCATCAGGATACTCTAAAATAGAAGCAATAGATTCCTTATTACTAATATTATTATATATTTTACTGAATTCGGCTAAAGGTATTCTTTCCGATATAAGGGAAGAAACATTAAGTTTGCCGGTAGCAATAGCTTGCAAAACGGCTTCAAAATTTCTTTTCTCTGTCCATCTCACATAAGGCAACGGATAATCATTACCTGCTTTTTCGTAGTTATCATCATACCTTCCCGGCCCATAGGAACAAGATACTTGGAAAGACAATTCTTTTTCATAGAAATCTGCTCTACTAATATGAAGACCAATAACACCAACTAAAATAATACGTCCTCTTTTACGGCTCATTTGTGCAGCCTGTGCAATTATATCATTTGTTTTTGCCGATGCAGTTATTATAACCCCATCGGCACCTATATTCTGTGTATTTTCTAAAACATATTTTACCGGGTCGGTGCCATTTGCAGGATTGAATGCTATAACACCTTTTTCTATTGCCAGATTTACCTTTTGTTGGTCTAAATCTATTCCAATAACCCTGCAACCGTTCGCAATTAATAGTTCTGCCGTAATTAAGCCTATTAAGCCTAAGCCCACAACTACAATACTTTCGCCAAACTGAGGATTGCATAAACGCAAACCTTGTAACCCAATTGAAGCAATAACAGTAAACGCAGCATCTTCATCGTTTACATTATCGGGTATAGTGGCAACAAGATTTTTGGGTACACATACATATTCTGCATGTTGCCCGTTAGATGCTACTCTGTCTCCAATTTTAAATTCATTTACCCCTGCACCTACTGCAACAACCTTACCAACATTACAATAACCTAATGGCAAAGGCTGTCCTAATTTATTAAAAACGGCACTCAATGTAGGCTTTAGCCCATCGGTTTTTATTTTTTGCAATACTTGCTTTACCCTATCAGGTTGCGATTTTGCTTTTTGTAACAAGTTTGCTTTACCAAATTCTACAAGCATACGTTCTGTACCGGCAGATACCAAAGTTCTTGTTGTTTTAATTAATACACAACCGCGTTTTACTATTGGTGCAGGCACATCTTCTAATATTGTTTCACCGGTTTTAAAAGATTGTATAATTTGTTTCAATGCTGAATATGATTTTGTATATAAATTTTAAAATAAATGAAAAATATTTTCCACCTATTATTTAGCAAAGATAATACGGATTGTTTGCTAAAGACTTCTTTCAGAATTAAGAGTATAAAAAATCTTTCATTCAGAATAGGGCAGACGAAAGAGTTAATTATTCAACTAAGGAGCTGTGCAAAAAATAAGTCGTACATTTTTTTATAATTAACTGTATATTTGTAGGCAAATCATGAAAGATATGTCTGCCATTACTTTAAAGGAAAAAATTGATATTTTGTTGCCAGAATTGGATGAG
>CAIWXG010000442.1 GCA_903916555.1 uncultured Bacteroidota bacterium | reverse complement strand
TCATAAGCTTTTTAATAGCCGGTTCACTCTCTTGAATCTTAAATATTTTTGGTGCAGACATCTTATTTTGTTTAACTATACAAAGATAGTCTATTATATTTTAGTCCAATAATTATAAAAAAATAGTTATCCACATTTTGGACTAATTTATTAACAGTATTGGTATTAGACCAGTATGGGGCTCCGGAAGAATTGGTGTTGAATATTTGAAAAATTCCGGTAATGTTTGTTCGAGTTTTCCTACAATAAAAGAAGAAATACTAAATTAAGCAGTCCTACGCATTTTTGCAGCCAATCGTCTTCTTTCTAATGACTTCTTCTTTTTTGCATCTGCATCTTTCATAATGCTTATTTCTACACGAGTTATGCGGGTAATATAGTCTTCCATATCTTTATAATCTCCTTGTTCAATTAGCCATTGAGCTTCACGAAGTTCTTCAGGTGTTACTATTTGATACCTATAATTAGCATATTTGTCAGCTTTTTCCATTTCTTTAGTAACCATAACGATAACAACTTTTTATTATAGCAAATTTAGGCAATAAAATGAAAATAACCCTATATTTTATGCCATTTATTTCGTTATATGCAAACCAAGTTCTACCTGTATCTAATTTAAAAATTTTGCAATTTTTCAATAAATTAGCAATTTGCTGAAATTTTAAATCATGGTCTTTATTTTTATTATTGTAATTATCTAATATATGGTCACAATACTGTGAAATCCATTTGATTTCAACAGTACGGTTTCTAACCTTAAATGATGCATTTTGTATTGACATAAATACAAAGATAAAAAAATATATTTATTCGTTTCAGCTTTTAGTGACTACACTCGTCTAAAGGTCATTTTCATTTAGCTTTGTCAAGAGGAGTTCTCTCACTTCCTGATTCCCTGCGGAAAATCAGGAAAAATAAAAGGGGAAAATAGAACGATGTTCAAATTTTCCCCTTATGTATTAACATATATATATTTCATAAATACTGTGTCAGATTTTCTTAACCAGCAACTATTGCATTATTACAATTTTTCAATTCTCTTAGTTATTGTTTCATTGCCAATAGTTACCCTAACGAAATAAATACCGGGTACTAATGTAGGTGCAGAAATGTTATATTCTCCCACTTCCTGCATTTCATTATTTAATATAACTGCGGTTTGTTGTCCTAATAAATTAAAAACATTAATAGTTACATTATTTGGTGTACTTAAATGATAATTAATTTTAGTACTATTATTTATAGGATTAGGAAATACAACAATGTTATTTACATCAGCATTCAGTTCTGATATTGATGTTGGGGGTGTAACTGTACCATTTATATTTAAATTTTTTATTTGGAAAGTGCCACTTGCACTTGATGATAAATAAGCATATACTCTAAATTTCAATGTATTGGGTGCAGCAACCGTAAAAGAAGTAGTCCATGTGCAAGTTGTTAACGTATCGCAGCCTGCGTGCATCGGTGTCTGGTCTGTCCCTTGGTCTGTCCAAGTAGTACCACCATTTGTACTATAAGCATATCTTGCGTTCGTAGGTCCTGTATTAGAGCGTCTTAAATCTGCAACAAAACTGGTAACATTTAAAGTATGTCCTGAATTGGGCGTTACAGTAACCTCTACTGCGTGTAAGGTATCAGAAAACGCAGGTGCACTTGCAGCAGTAGTAAAAGATTTTGTTGAAAACCCACTTGAACAAATTGCAGTTGGTAGAGATGCTCCGTTAACTCTTGTTAAGGATGTTGCAGTTACATTTGCATTTGTAAAACTTAATGCGCCTAATGTATCTGCGGTATAAGTTATTACCTGACCATAACTGTTACTTGTGTGAATTGAAAAAATACCGAAAAAAGAGAAAGCAATTAAAGCTTTAGAAAGTGTAGAAAATAGTTTCATTTTGTTTGTATTTAATTGTGAAAAATTAATTTATGAACAAAGATATTAATTTTATGTATTTTTTTTGATTTTTTTTGTAATTGAAATATTATACTCCATATTAGTCTGAGCGGGATGCTTAGACTAATATGGAGCAGTAACCAACAATAAAACACAAACAAGTAAAATAGCTATAGAATAAAATCTAAATAATAATTGTTAAATTGTGCCACTCTTCAATAGAGAAGAGTGGCACAATTTAATTTGTAATAAAATGATTGTAGATACAAAAAAAGAAGGCTTTCTTATTAGTACAGACAAAGCCAAAATTGATGTTACGGCAGTACATCATTTCCTATCAACTCTGTCTTATTGGAGCCAAAATATTCCTTTTGATATTGTAAACAAAAGCATTGAAAACTCCTTATGTTTTGGTGTTTTTGAAGAAAATAAACAAATTGGATTTGCAAGAATAATTACCGATTATGCTACATTTGCTTACCTATGCGATGTATATATTTTGCCTGAATATAGAGGTAAGGGTCTATCAAAATGGCTAATGGAAGTAATAATGAATACAGCAGAACTAAAAGTCCTCCGTAGTTGGTTGCTGGCTACCACATCTGCACATGAATTATATAAAAAATTCGGATGGGATAACGTTAAAAACCCTGAAAGATTGATGGAAATAAAAACACCCAACATCTATAAGAACCTATAACAAATGATACCAACCTAATAATTCCATTGTTAATGCAATGCCCATGTGTACAATAATACCACCATATATAGATTTAGAGTTATAGCTAATAATACCTAAAACCAACCCACCGAAAAATGAGCTGATACATTCGGCTAAAGGTTTGTCGAAGTGTATAGATGCATAGAAAGCGCACATGGGCAAAATAGCTTTATAACCTATGTAGGGTGCAAAAGCTAATATAAGATAACCCCTAAAAAAGAATTCAGTAATTATGAAATCAAAGCAATAAGATAATTCATAAAATAGAGTTGCCAAAACATAAAAGGGCATATTTACATTTAGCCCTAAGTGATTAGCCAATGGATATACTTGTTTAAAACTTTGCTGGCTGCTAGCCCATATTAACAAAGGCAACATTAATAATAGTATCACGAAATAAGGATACAATACCGCATTTTTAAACTTGAAACCATATAAAGGCATTTTGCTTTTACTTGTAAATAACCAAAACGCAAATAGTGGTACGAAAATAAAAATAAATCCTGCGAGTATTGCTAATGTATTAGCAACGTATAAATGATACGAAATGGGTATAAATGAAGGTATAACTATATTAATATTTAAAAACCATGCTCTAAAAGAAAAAAGTATTATTCCTAATACAATCAACAAAAAAACATTTTTTGAAAATAAATGAGGGTCTTTTCTATTGAAAAGAAATAAGATAGCATAAGCACCCAAAAAAACGGTTGCATACATAGCTATAAATTTCAACAACCTTACTATTGCATTTGGTTCTTGGTGTATCCAAACTTTCTCGAAAGAAAAATTAAAGTTTATATATATTAGTAATGATACAAAGAGAATTGTACTTAGTAAGTACCAAAAATTACATTGATTTTTAAAATAAAACAATATGTATTTAATTAAAACTTTCATATAAATAAGAAACTAATTTTAAGACTGTAATTTATATAACAAAATTTATATTCTCAAATAGCCGGAAGAAAAATACAAACATTTTTTATTTAATACTTTTGTAAACACCTATCAAATCAGTAACTTTGAAGGCTGCATAAAATTTAAAATTTCGTCTTATATTTAATTTTATAGGCTATTTTGTTTTTTATTAGATTTGCAATTAATTTTACTAATTCAGGAAGAATAATATGAAAGAAATAAAGCGTTTTATAGTTATTGATGATGATAAGATAAATAATAAAATCGGCGCTGCGGTAATAGAAAAACTATATCCTGATGCACTTATTACCACCTTTACCGACCCATTAGCAGGTTTTGAACATGTATCAAACGAATATGCTAAACCTAATGCCGAACCAGCAACTTTATTTTTAGATATAAACATGCCTGTAATGGATGCATGGGGCTTTTTAGAAGTATTTGATAAATTAGGTGACTCCTTAAGAAACCTGATTACTATTTTCATGCTATCTTCATCTATCGACAAAAACGATATGGAAAGGGCAATGGGTAATAGAAATGTTACCTATTATCTAATAAAACCACTTACAAAAGAGTCAATAAAACTACTTGCCAATTTGCAAATGCGCAAAAAGCAACAAAATCCTTCCGAAAATACTCAAAATATAGAAGAAAGAAATACGGTAACAATACAAAGGAATGAAGAAGAGAAAAAGAAAATTGAGGCAGAAAAACAAGCACAATTAAGAATACTAAGAAGAAAAGATGAATTAGTACATAGAGAAATACCAGAATTAGAAAAAAGCATAAATAAATTACTTTTCGATTTAGAAGCAAATTCCAGAGAAACAGGTTTATTAATTGACCCCATAACTATATTACACAGCGGTTACGATAAAAGGAAAGGTGGAAAATTACAATTAGGTGTACACTTTTTCGAGGTTTCAGAAAATAGCAGCCCAAGGGTTTGGAACGAAAATAAAGCAACCCTTTAGCATCTCAAATAAAGATAAAAACAATTACATTCGATATAAGCTTCATTGGCAAAAATAAGTTTACACTAAACTTGCAATTGATAGTATTGCATTTTGCAACTAAAAATACCCAAAAGTCCATTATACATAAAAAAAGTCTGCTAAAATATATACTAATTTTAGAAGACTTTTAGAAATATTTGCAATTCAAAGATATTAATAAATCTTTTTGAATACCCTCATAGAAGGTCCAAAATTCTTATTTTGTATCATGTATTGAAAAGTAGTATCAGGAGGAGAAACTACACAAGAACCATTTGTACCATACAAAGAATCTATTGAACTATTATTTGTAGGGAAATAGGTCTTTTGCATTGGTAATACAATTGATGTAGCAGAAAGCTGTACAAAATAAGCAGGAGTAATAAAATTAGCACTATCAAAGGTATGTACGCCTGCTACATTGCTTGTTTGATAAAGTCCGGGAGCTAACATAGTTACTGCTACAGTATCATTATTTGTCATTTGTAGATAATGTCCGCTGATATTTACAGTAGAGGATATATTTGTAACTGCAACATATACATAACCATAACCAATATACCCGTTTTTGTTTTTTGAAGAAACAATAATTTGATAAAAACCGGGGATATCAACTTTAACATTACTATAATCTATAATAATATTGTTTGTTAAAGATTGCTTATAAAAAGTATCGTAAGAAGTTGCACTAACAGTTGGCAAAGCACCACCAACTGGAATACTTACATACTGAGCACTGCTAATAGTAATTAAAGGCGTTGAAGGTGTATAAGTAACTGATACATTGTCTTTAGTCCTTGAACAACCAAACGCTACCGCAACAAATAAAATAAAAAGAATAATACTATTTTTCATGATTTTATATTTCTAAATTAAAATTAATAAATATCCCACCATACTTTATTGGTAATTGGAGCTAAGCCGGGAAATTTTGGATTCGTAGCACTTTCAGCAATCGGATATAAAAATCTTTTAGGAAATTGAGCACCAATAGAACTATTAATTGAATATTGCAAAAAGTCGGGATAACCGGTTCTTCTCCATTCTGTCCAAGCTTCAAATGACTGTGTACCACACATTGCAAACCATTTTTGTGTAATAATAAATCTTATTTTTTGTGCTACAGAACCACCAACAGGGTAAAGAGCCCAATAGCCAATACCGGTTCCTGATACATAATTATTAAATGCAGTTGTAGAATTGATACCGGAAGTTGCAAATATTTGCGAATTATAAAAATCAAAATTTGCCTGTATAGCTCTGTAAAATAAAGACGAATCAACACCTGTACCATAGCCTAATGCAGCTGCTTCAGCCTGTAAGAAATAACTTTCCGTAGCAGACATTAATATTACAGGTGCACTACCCGAAGTACTATTGCTTACATCGCCACCGACGTAAAAACTTGGTATAGAATAAGAAACAGTGGTTGTATTAAAATCACCTTGATGAATACCGGCATAATTTCCGGCACTACCCTTTTCAAAAAACACCTTCCATCTGCAAGTATCATAATTCGACCTCATAGAATCCACGATAGTAAAACTTGCTGCAAAATTTTGTTGCTTACCAATTCCGGAAGCTTCAGAATACAAAGGGTTTACAGTACCTGTAGTACCACCAAAATTTATTAAAGCATCATCACCGGCACCAATAAATAACGCAGAAGATGAAGCATATAATGCAGTAATATTTGTTTGTGCATAAATAGGGTCAATATTGCTCATTCTAAGTAGAACTCTTAATTGTAATGTATTTGAAAACTTTTGCCATTTCGACATATTGCCACCATAAATAATATCATCAGCACCTGCACCTGCCGGGTCTGATGGGTCTATTATTGCATTAGCAGAATCTATTAAAGCAATAATACCTTTATAAACCACCAATTGAGAATCAAATTTAGGTGATATTTTCCCACCGTTTGTGTCGTTTGTAAATTGTCCTTGTAATGCATATTTAAATGGCACATCGCCCCAAGCATCTGTAAGAAGTTGAAAAGTATAAGCCTTCAGCAACAATGAAATAGCCATGTATTGCTTTTTATGTTCTGTATCAGCTAATATATATAATTGACGAAGATTTTCACCGGCAGCATATAAATTAGTCCACGAATTAGCATAATAATCAGTACTAATAGTATGAGAAGGTGCATATTGGTCTAATGGTTGATATTGAGTACCGGTAGGTGCTTGTGTCCAATATTGAGCCCAAAAAGCTCCGTTAATTTGCAAATCAACGCCTAAACCTGAAGCCAAATATAATTCAGCGGCAGGTAATAGTGTTTTTACAGATGCTGCTTGCGAAACATTAGGATTAGTGTTTACATTAAGATACTTTTTACAAGACATAATCCCTAAGATTAGCCCTGTAGTAATTGTAAAAAGCAATTTTTTATTAATAAGCATAAATTACTATTTAATCAACGAATTTTAGAATGTTACTTTTAAAAATACTCCATAATTTTTCATAGACGGACGAGCAGAGTAATTTAAACCTTGTCCATTGCTTAAAGCACCTACTGATGCCGCTTCAGGGTCATCGTACTTATTGCTTGCCGCTGTCCATAAAAATAAATTGTTTCCAAACATACCCGCTTCTAAAGAACCAAAAGCTGTACGTTCGTATAATTGTTTTGGTATTTTATACGACAATGAAATTTCTTGTAATCTTATGTAGCTGGCATCTACCAAACCTTGTGCAGGTAAAAGGTTTTTACCAATGATATTAGTATAATAATCGTAAGGTAAATATTTTGTAATATTTGTTTGATAGTTATTTGTGTTACCAACTTTATTTACTGAATTAGCCCATACACTTAAATTACGACTATTTTCAGCAGTTTCAACAGCAGTACCGTTAGCTTCCATCAACACTTTATTATTACTGTAGAATAAGCCACCTTGTTTTGTTGTAAACAATACATTTAATTTTATTCCTTTCCATGTTACATCCGTTCCAAAAGACGCTTGGTATCTTGGTGAATAGCTACCTTTATATTGAGGAACAGAAGTTGGCACAGGCAAACCGGTTGTAGCATCAACCAATATCTTTTTTACTCCGTTTACATTAACATAAGTAATATCATTAGCATAAAAAGTACCAAAAGCATGTCCTTGCTCTGCTATTATTGACATACCTTGAAAACCACCTAATGTAATTCTTTCCTGTCCGTTATCTAATTTAACAACATTATTTACATTTTTGGTATATGTACCAAACATATTCCATCTTAGTCCCCATTTAGTTAAGATCGGAGTTCCTTTTAAATACAATTCCAAACCTTTGTTGGTAATTTCACCAATATTAGTATAATTATATAAAAAACCTGTTGAAGGCGGCAAAGGAACAGCTGCAACAACATTATAAGAATAAGAATTATAATAAGTAGCAGCCGCACATAATCTGTCTTTTAAGAAAGATAAATCCAAACCTACCTCATACTCACGTGTAAGCTCAGGTTTCAAGAATTTATTGCCTATTGAATTTTGTATTTGATATACCGGCAACGTATTATAAGGGGTTACTATAGAACCGTTGGTACTTGCTATAGGTAATGGCTGATAACCGGGATTATTATTTATATAAGGCATACCATTATTTCCTGTACCGGCAGCACCAAATCTAAATTTACCATAATTCAATACTTTATCTACAAATGCTCCTTTTAATCTTTCGGTAAATACCCAAGAAATGTTGCCACTAGGATAAAAATGCGTATTATTTCCATCCGTTAAAGTTGAAGTATAGTCTTTTCTTCCTGTTGCTTCAAAAAATAATTCTTTCATATAGTTAACTTGAAAATCTGCAAAGAAGCCGAATGACCTATTATCTATTCTATAATTACTAATTGTAGGAGTATGTACTGCATTAGAAAAATCATAAAAACTTGGTATTACTAATCCATTACTTACAGGGTCTATATTACCACTCATTGAAGTTGTTTGTTGTAAAGAAGTATTACTACCTATTGTTGCATTATATGCGAATTTTTCACCAAGTTTGTGAGTATAATTTGCAATTAAATCATTACTTAATCTTATAGCATTTGAATTATACATTGCAAAGCCTCCATTTGAAGTATAAGATTTGCTGGGGTATAAGCCTGTAATATCTTGTGCAATCATGCTGTATTGCGGTGTATTATAGGTTGATTTGTCAGCACTGATATTTGCTCCTAATCTGTCATAAATATTTAATTCGCTTTTATGGTATCCTAAAGTAATATCACCAAGTAAATTATCTGTTCTGTTTCTATTATCAAAATATTTAGCCGACCAATATGGATTTACCGAACTACCACCGAAGTAACCAAATCTGTTTACACCGGCTGCATCATAATATTGCATACTATAAAATTTATTGCTAAGATTGCTTAGCTCCCATACAGGAATATCGCGCGGTATATTCAATAGGTTTTCCATAACACCACCATTTCCGGTAGGACCACCCTGCCCTTGATATTCTGTTCTTGAGTAGGTATTTATATAATTAAAATTAATTATGGAGTAGAAATTATTACTTAATTGTTTGCATCCGTTAAAACGAATACTGTATTTATTATAAAAGTCATTTGGTACAATACCTAAATTATTAAGTGTATTTAATGCAATGTAATAAGTAGAAGTTTCAGTACTTCCAGATAATGAAACGAAATTGTCTAATGCTTTACCTCTGTCATAAAACCTTCTAATATTATCTGCTAAATCTGTATAAGGTTTCACTAATTCTTTACCTAATATAATTTGCCCCCAAGGACGTAATGCACCATCAAAGGGATTACCCCAGCTTGTATTATCCGGGCGACCGTCATGGTTTGTAGATGTATAAATATTACCTTGTCCGTATTGGTGTTGGAAATCAGGAACTTTCAACACATTCGATTGTGTATAAGTAGTTTTATATGTAATCTCAAATTTTCTGTCTTTACCTGCTTCTTTATGATTCCCTTTTTTTGTAGTAATCATTACTGCACCATTAGCTCCTTGTGCACCATATAAAGCTGTTGCAGGTCCGCCTTGTAAAACTGTAATTGATTCAATTTCTTCAGGATTAATGTCGTTAATGCTATTTCCAAAATCAATTTGTGATAATACATTTGACAGACCTTGATTTGACGCAGTTCTATCGTAATTATTCATAACCACACCATCAACAACAATTATGGCATTATTGTTATGTAGAAAAGATTTTTCCCCTCTTAATACAATTCTTACATCGCCTCCGGGTCCTCCGGTTGAGCTACTAATATTTGCACCGGCAATTTTACCTGTTAAAGCAGAAATAGCGTTGGTGTTATTACCATCATTATAGTCATCACTACTAATTGTTGATGAAGTGTAACCCAATTCTCTTTTATCTCTTACAGTATAAAAAGGAGTGGTAACATTCGTTTCCATATTTTTTGATACAGCAACTAAATTCACAATTAAAAATTCGCTTGTGTCCTCAATAAGGCGTTGATTATAGCCTAAAGCCTGAACCATAAATACATTTCTACCATCAGGAACTTCAAGAATAAAATCTCCATTAATATCAGAAGTTGTAGCAAACTGTGTACCCTTAACTATAATACTGGCACCCGAAAATACTTGTCCACGTTCGTCTATTACCTTGCCTGTTACAGTATGTGTTTGTGCATTAATGCTTACACTTGCTATAACCAGTAATAAAAATAGCATCAGAACTCTTTTCATACTCTTTATTTTTCTTTATTATTCCTTGTTAGTTGAAGTAAAAAACAACTCTCTTATCTCTTTGAAGACACACGAAGCCGAATTTGCGGTGAATTTATTACAACATTGCGAATAAACAAAGTTTTCAGTAGTATTTCTTGCTTTACAACTTAAATATAGCTAAAAACAGCAATCATATATATACATTACATAATATAATACGCAATATATTCAACAAATAGATAATGCATTATATTATAAATTAAATTGAATCTTATTGCTTTTTAAGCTTTAGTAGACTAATAATATCTAATACATAAAAAAATAAAAAAGGCAAAGGTTGTATAAAACTATTTCTCAATAATAGTATTACGTTTTGGAGATAATTATTCTTAATATTCATTATCCAAAATATTCCTGTTATTAAAATTAAAAACAATATAAATAAATAGCAAAATACCCATAATTGACATACCCATTTTTCAGCATATTTCTTCCAAAATACATATCCAATATACATTGTTAGCAGAAACACAAAAAAATGAATACTTTGTCTTACTAAAATAGGCATTATTAATATTCCATTTGTACCAATAAAATATACGTCAGCCCAGCTAAGAAATAATATTAAAAACAATGTAAAAACAAAATGGGTCTTACGATTCATTAATAGTAACATTTTTGCAATATTTAACCCATAAAGAAAAAACCAATAAATAAAGCACAATCGTAAATAAATAATGATGGCTTATGTCCATCCATCCTTTATCATAAAGATTAAGCAATGTAAGAGCACTACAGCGCAAGATATTAGCAATATATATTAGTACAATACCAATAATACTATATTTAAATCTTGTTTTTAAATTGCCCGGATAGCAAAAAAGAAATGCAATATAAAGAACAAATATTTCTAATGCATTGCATGGATCTGCAATGCCTAAGGCCTTCTTTCCGCCTATTATTATTATAGACTTATTTTGCGAATATACTGCGTATGCATCTTTATAATAAAGTGATAATACTTTTGCTGTAGAATAACAGGTAATGTTAGTTAATATTTTATCCGGAAACCTAATAGGATTTAAAATTAAGTGATAAACCAACTGCCAAGAAATAAAAACGACAAAAGCTTTTATTAAAAAAAACCTTACAATAGATGGTATTTTATTAAATTCTTCTTTAATTTTATGCCAAATCATGGAAATAAATATAAATACAATGTTGTATATTTACTTTATGGAGTAAATAAAAAAACAAAACAAAAGTAGCCTATTTTAATAAGAATAAAATAACTAAGTATAGAAATACAATTGTACTAATTTCACATAAAAACAAGTATAAGTAACAAAACAAGTAGTAATTTTGAATTTTTCTTTGGGTATATTAATATATACACATTCATATATATAATAGTACATATACGCTATTGTTTGCCAAAAAATAATAGGACATATATTTTGCAATATATAAAATTAATATTTAAACTAACACAAATAACATTTGTTCGCAATAACAAATCACATAGAAACAAATAAAATGAATTTATTTAAAATATCGTTCTTTTTACTTACATTATTAATATGCATATTATTAATTATTTATGCTGTTAATATTTACCCTATACCAGGTGTAGATTCGATTGTTTTTATTCCGACGGCTATTTTATATTCACAAGGATATGGATTTATAAATCCTTGGTATTATGTTACTTATTATACAGATCCTACCTATTCAGGTCTTTTTAATTATTATGTACCATTTTTCCCGATGGCATTAGGTATTCTTAGTAAAATGAAACCGGATATAAAAACAATTTTCTTTATATGCAGTATTTTTAGTATAACTAATCTTTTATTATTTTATTATAAAATTCAATCAATTACAAAAAATGTAAACAGTAAAATATTGAAAATTATTTTACTGCTCAGTATCCCCTATTTGACAACCTATTTTTTGCCAACAGTGGGTCGTCCCGAAACATTTACTACGTTATTTTCTTTTATTATCTATTTATTGTATTCAAAAAGAGACAACATTAATATATTTGTTTATAATGCAGTAGTCTGTCTCTTATTTTCTTTTTTACTTAGTAGCCAAATTATGAGCTTCTTTTTTAGTTTTAGTATTTATATTACTTACGAACTACTAAATACTAAAAAATTACCCAAATGCATTTGGGTTAACGGTGTAAGGCTGATTGCCATCTTAGGTCTTACTTGTTTTATTATTTCTTGTTCTCCTATTGGGCTATCAGGTACCATCACAGGCATTAAATTACACATTGCTTATATTAATACCAGACATGATAACAGCACAAACCTTTTACTTTACTATTGGACAATAGCACCATTAAATGTTGGCTTTCTATTTATTTTTTTAATGTGTATCTTCTTTTATATAAAAGAACTTCAACAAAAATTAAAAGAAATAAATTTAGTAAGAAAAGTATTAATAATTTTCTTGCAAATTATTTTAATATATGGAATTATAAAATTTATACTTTACGCTGCACCAACAATATATAATGCTACACAGTTTATATTACCCATATCTTGCTATATAATTTACAACCTAATAAATTTCAATATTACATCATTTAAAAATGTTTTCAATACTTTTATATTAATTTCTTATATTTCAGGGACTTTCTTAATGATAAGAGGATTTATTTTATTTATTGACAATATACATGAAGGAAAAAGCTTTGAAAATGCAAAAAATATTGTTCGTAATATAACAAGTAACGAGAGCAATGTATATTTTTCTCAGAATTTATGGTATTTAAACGATTCCTTAAAAAGAAATAAATTAGTGTATTTAGACAAATTAAAAAAAGACGACCTGCTAATCTATTCTGAAGTTTATAGGGAAATACCAACTGAATTTTTCCAAAAATGTGACATCTTTTATGATTGGCGTACAAAAGGAAAAAAAGATTTTTTAGGAATACCCATTAGAAAACATCCACAGGGGTTTAGCTTTGTTGTTTTTAAAGTTAAAGATAAATGGTAGTATTTTGAGAAAATATAATCTACTAATTGTAACTTCACAGCGGTTTAAAAAGGTTCTTTATGAAATATAATCCAATACCATCTACATTATACGAGCAAAATCGTACTCGCTTCATTTCTAAAATGAAACCGAATTCAGTAGCAATATTCCCTGCAAGCCCAGTACTGCCAAAAGGTGGAGACGGCACTTACGGCTATAAACCTGATGCTGATGTAATGTGGCTAACAGGTATAGTACAAGAAAAAACAATTGTAGTCTTATACCCTGATAATCCTGATAAAAATGCCCGTGAAGTATTAGTTTTACTTCGTCCAAATGAACTACTTGAAAAATGGATGGGTCATAAACTTCGTAAAGAGGAGGCAACAAAAATATCGGGTATTAAAAATGTGCAGTGGATTGATGGATTTGATACCATGCTGCAAGTAATGATGAATAGTGCAGATACGGTATATCTTAATACGAATGAACATAACCGATTAGATACAGAATTAGTTCGCTTAGATTTATTGTTTGTTCAAGACATAATGAAAAAATACCCAATACACCATTATGAACGTGCAGCAAAAATAATGAAGCAATTAAGACCTATAAAAACACAAGAAGAAATAGAAATAACACAAACAGCAGTAAATATTACTGCAAAAGCTTTTAACCGTGTCCTTAAATTTATTAAGCCGAGTGTAATGGAATACGAAATTGAAGCCGAAATAACTCACGAATTTCTTAGAAATAGAGCTACAGGGCATGCCTATGGTTGTATTATAGCATCGGGCGACAGAGCGAGAACATTACATTACGAAGAAAATAACAGCGAATGTAAAGACGGTGAATTAATATTAATGGATTTTGGTGCCGAATATGGCAATTATAATGCCGATATGACTCGCACAATACCTGTAAACGGTAAATTTACCAATCGCCAGAAAGAGGTTTACAATGCTTGCTTAGCAGTGCATAATCATGGCAAAAGCATTTTAAAACCCGGCTTACTGTTTCCTGAGTACGTAAAGAGTATAAATGCTGAAATGGAGAAACAATTATTGAAAATAGGGCTTATTACAGAAACAGATATTAAAAACCAAGACCCTGAAAATCCTGCGTTCAAAAAGTATTTTTACCATGGTGTTACACATTTCTTAGGTTTAGTAGTACACGATATAGGTTCATATACAGAAGAAATAAAGGAGGGTATGCTATTTACCATTGAGCCCGGAATTTATATTGAAGAAGAGCAAATGGGTATTCGTATAGAAAATAATGTATGGATAACCCAAAACGGCAATATAGATTTGTTTAAGGGTGTGCCTATTACAGTAGAGGAGATAGAGGAAGCAATGAAATAGAAATAGATATTTTTGTTGCAATACATATACAATGTTTTTTACAATATAAATAATTTCATTAAAACCTATGGATATTATTAATAAAGAGTCTCTATACGGCAAACTTGATTTTAATAGTATAGAAAAAGATACTGATTTTAAAGAAGACAGTGTTCGTGAAGTTATTATTCTTCCATTAATAAAACAACTTGGATATTTACAAGAAAACATAATACGTAGCAAAACTTTACAACACCCATTTGTAAATATTGGCAGTAAAAAAAGAAAAATAAATCTTATTCCCGTTTTTGCACATAAAGACCCCGAGTTTTGGCATTTAATTGTAGAAACAGCAGAAAAATGCAGGTTTGAATATGTAGGTGCAGTTGCACAAAAAAATGGACAAACAAGTTTCAAAAAGAGACAAAATCCATTTACAGTATTATCAGGGTAGCTTATTATCAATTTTAGGAAAGTAAAAAACCTCAAGTCTATAATGAAGGCTCATTTGGGTATGGATATTACAGAAGTTGTTATGCAAACAATTGAGGGCATTATTGCAAAAAATGAAGGTGCAACTTTAGAACAAATAAATGATGAGCTAATTATTAAAGGACTTGAATTAGGCTTTTTAGACTTATTGAAAAAAGAATATTCTGGACTAACACCTATACTTTTAGATAAGCTTGACTACAATGACAAAACAGAAATATTTACAAAAAAGAAAAACAAAAAATTTACTACTCATATAGATATAAAACTAAGAATCAGACATTATTTAATTAGCTATTTGAGACGTATGGAACGAGAAAAAACACACCCAAATTTTGATGATATTACATTAAATATTATTCCATTATTAAAAAACGGAATCACTCCTGAAAACCAAACAATATTAACTGTTTTAGAAGATATTGCTGAACATATTGGAAATAATAGTTGGAAATTGAAAGTAATTGGTCAGGGTAAATTATTTGATTAATAGAAAATCAACTATTTTGGAATAAATAGGTACAATATCTATTTCGTATATATACTTAATAGTTCACAAAGAACCATTTTAATATAATTATTAATAGCAATAGCAATCTACTTATATTAAATAACTAGACTGTATTAATTTATTTAAATATAATCTCAAAAAACATCGTTTTAAAACCATTACATTAAATCTACTGTTTTGGTTTATATTTGTACTCTTAAAATAAACAAGATATGTCTAATCGTACATTTACAATGATTAAGCCGGATGCTGTAAAGGCAGAAAATATCGGCAATATATTACAGATGATTAATGCCGGTGGTTTTCGTATTGTGGCAATGAAATATACTAAAATTAGCCGTCAGCAAGCAGAAAAATTCTATGAAGTGCATGCTGCACGCCCTTTCTATGGCGAATTAACTGAATTTATGAGTAGTGGCCCTATTGTTGCTGCTATTCTTGAAAAAGAGAATGCGGTTGCTGATTTCAGGAAATTAATAGGTGCTACTAATCCTGCAAATGCAGAAGAAGGCACAATTCGTAAAAGATATGCTGCTTCAATAGGCGAAAATGCAGTTCATGGCTCCGACAGTGATGAGAATGCAAAAATAGAAGGAGACTTCTTTTTTAACGGCTTAGAACAGTTTTAATTAATTTAAAATATTATTTTTAATTTAGAAGCTTATGAGTATCAAAAAATACTTATCAAGCTTCTATTTTTTTTACATTTATAAATTCCACAAAATCAGCAATCCAGTTATTTAAGTTTATTATTGCTTCCTTCATCTTCCATTTACTTTTATCCCTAGGTAGTACATAATTTGATACAGCTCTTATTTGTGCAAAAGGCATGTTTTCTAATAAACATATATAATGAAATGCAGCACCTTCCATGCTTTCGATATCACAATTAAAAAGAGATTTTCTTTTTATTATTGTTGCATCGCTACCACTAACAGTATTTATTGTAAGACCACTAAAGTGAGGCAAATTAATTTTATTATGTATTGGCGAATTTGGTGTTAGCAATTTTCCATTCGTAAAAGGGAAAATATCTTTGTTTGCCAATCCTAAATCAAATAAATTAAGATAATTTTCATGGTCTTCGGCACCTAAATCTCCAAATTGCTCACTTGTAATAAATGCAAGTGTTCCTAATTCAATTTCATCTTTAAAACTACCACCTACACCGGCTTGTAAAATAAAATCATACTTATTATGCTGCAAATGTTTTGTAAAATAATAGCTTGTAGCTACCATGCCTACACCACAATTCAATAGCGTAATATGTATATTTTCATTGTCGATATACTTATATAAAATTTCATTTTTAAAGAAGCTAAGCTCCATTTCGGTTGCAGTAACAATTAATAATTTCATTGTGCAAATAAACGGTTTTTTGCAGTATGGTTATGTAATCCTAATTTTGTTACAAAATTAAGGCTATGGTTCATTTAACAAGGGTTGAACATTTTAATGCAGCTCATAAATTATTTAATAAAAACTGGACTGCCGAAGAAAATCTAAAAGTATTTGGTAAATGTGCAAATGAAAATTGGCATGGTCATAATTACGAATTGCATGTAACAATAAAAGGAGACCCTGACCCTGAAACCGGATTTATTTTTAATGCAAAAACATTAGGAGACCTAATAAAAGAGATAATTGTTGAAAAAGTTGACCACAGAAATTTAAATATGGATGTTGATTTTATGAAAGATAAATTTACAAGTGCAGAAAATTTTGCAATTGGTATTTGGAATGAACTAAAACCACATATTGACAGTGGTAAGGTAAAAATGCATTGCATAAAATTACTTGAAACACCACGTATTTATGTTGAATACTTTGGTTGATAAAGGCATTAACTTAAAATATAAATTTATCAATAAATAATTTTTATATTTACTACTTTTATAAATATAATTTCATATTACAATAAACAAGAAATATTTTGGCATATAAAAAACAAGAATATTACGACCAGGTTGCTACCGAAAACCTAATTACAAATTACCGTGCTGTTTTAGAAAATTTAGGTGAAGACCCGGAAAGAGAAGGTTTACAAAAAACACCTGAAAGAGTAGCTAAAGCAATGCAATTTGTTACAAAAGGATATACGATGGATGCTGCTGAAATACTAAATTCAGCAAAATTTCAAGAATCTTATAATGAAATGGTTTTAGTGAAAAATATAGAACTTTATTCTTTATGCGAACACCACTTATTACCTTTCTTTGGCAAGGCTCACATTGCCTATATACCTAACGGATGGATTACAGGTTTAAGTAAATTAGCACATGTAGTAGAGTGTTATTCTCGCAGGCTACAAGTACAAGAGCGGCTAACACATCAAATATTAGATATAATACAGGAAACGCTACAGCCAATAGGTGTAGGCGTTGTTATTGAAGCTCAACATTTATGTATGATGATGCGTGGTGTGCAAAAACAGAACAGTGTTACAACAACATCTGCATTTAGTGGTCAATTTTTGAAGAACGAAACAAGGTCGGAATTTTTAAAATTAATTTCTTCTAATTTGGGTTAATTTAATTAACAATGTGTGTGCTGGATTCTTAAAAAATTCAATATATAACAATGAATCCGGTATTTTTTAAAAACAGATTAGAGCTAAGATCTTGGTTTTGCGAGAACCATTTGTTTGATATTGAATTATGGGTTGGTTATTATAAAGTAAATACAGGCAAGCAGTCCATAACATGGTCTCATTCTGTAGATGAGGCTATCTGTTACGGCTGGATAGATTGTATTCGGAAAACAGTAAATGAGGAGAGTTATACTATTAGGTTTACAAAGCAAAGAGCTAATAGTATTTGGAGTACCATAAACATTGCTAAAGTATCAGAATTAATAAATAAAGAGCTAATGCAGCCGGCAGGTATTGAGGCTTATAAAAAAAGACAGGAAAACAAATCAAATATTTATTCTTACGAAAACGAGTCAAAAGAATTTATAAACGAATACCAAGAAATTTTCAAACTAAAAGAAAAAGCTTGGATATATTTTAATGCTCAAGCTCCGTCTTATAGAAAAATGTCGATACATTGGGTTATGTGTGCAAAACAAATCACTACACAAAAAAATCGTTTGGAAAAACTTATTTTTTCTTCTATAGAGGGTAAGAGAATGTGGTAGTATTAGTATATACTTATCTCGGTGTAGAATACTACGTATTGATTCAGGAATATAAGAGTTTCAAAATTATAGTCAGAGTCCTTCAAAATGCGCATAAGTTAGGGTTTGTATTGATTAGAAAAATTCCTTGATGAATTAATACTATTCAAATAAATTCCAAAAATGTTCGCAAACTTTATATAAATATGTAACAATTATTTCGATTTAAATTACATAAATAAACAATTTAAAATAATATCAAATCCCACCCAATCCTAATTCATTAACGTAAAAATAATACTAAAACAATCAATTTGTCAATTTGTGTTAGTTCCTTTGTCTCTTAATTTATATTAAGACCTAATGCAAAATAAGAATATTTTACTAATATTATCGTTAGAAACGCTTATTCCATAGATTTCTCGTTGCAAAAGTAGACAAGTGAGAGCATAAAGAATTATTGCAATTTAATCTCCAAACCAGTCTTTTTTATTTCATCTAAAAGAATTCCTTTACCTGCAAAGGCAGATGTAGGGTAGGTATGTATATCCAATTCAGGGAAACGAATATTAATCATTGCAATCAAATCAAGATTTTCAAGAATGTTATTTGAGAAATTGTTAGAGAAAAGAGCAAGGTCTATATCAGAATATTCATCTGATTTATCTGAAAGTGCTGAGCCAAACAAGATTGCCTTATCGATTTTAATAGGCAATGTTTTACAAGCATTTAGAAAATCGTTTATGTATTTTATTACATCTGTTCTTTTAAACATTTATCTATAATTTTAATTTTACTTAAGTAATCCTCTGTAAGTTCTTTATTGGTAATATTATATAGTTTGTCAATATCCTCAGGGTAACGGCTTTCAATTTGATATAGATTCAGCTTTATCAGAAATGCTTGTAATTCAATTGGTAATTCTAAGTTAGAATCTTTTATAATTTTTAGAAGATTATGTGTTTTAGGTGGTACATTTTCCAAATTATTTTTCACCCAAAGAGCTTTGGCAATTTTTTCAAGGTATAGATGTCCGAAAAAAAGTGCTTGTACATATCTTTTTCCCTCCATAAGATATTGTATCATATCCTCATCTTTTTCTGCAATTCTTACCCAATAATCTATATGCTCTTTTTTATCCATAAAAACAAAACAAAACTACATATAAAATTTCAATTATTTTTATTATACTTTATTTATCTAAAATGCTCTACCAAGTCCCATAACATAGAGAAAATAGAATTTATAAAGCAGCATGCAGATTAAGATAATGTAACTGTCATTACAATGCTTAAAGCTATGCTATTACCCTAAAACACTAAAGATGAAACAGTTAGATTAATATCAAATCCTGAATTGGAAAAAAATTAGAGACGAGCAACAAGAAATAAAAGAAGGGGTAGATGAAAATAATTGTGAAAGAATTATGGAAATAATAATTTTACAAAAAGATAGTTTAAATAAAATCTTGGGAGCAATCAGGAAATAAAATATATTTTCATTAAATGAACATCGAAAACAACATATTGAATATAGTTAATGACAATCTAATGTCCGAAAGAGAAAAAAAATTGGCAATTATAGAATTTATTGAAATGCAAATATTTGAATCTATTCCTCAATTACTTGCTATGTTACAAGAAAAAAGCAATATTTGGTGTGTAAGAGATGGTATAGCTTTGGGTATAAGTGAAATTAAAATAGATGAAGCTGTTCCAATTTTAATTGATTTAATTAAGAAGGCAGATTATAATGATAGAGGTACATTACTTTACTCATTAATAAATTTAGACTGCAAAAAATATTTTTTATTTTTTATAAAAATTATATGTACTGGAAATTTTGAATGTAGGCAAATGTGTTTTTTTATAATTGAAAAATACACAAATGAAATAGATCAATCTATTAGAAAGAGAGCTTTAAACATTTTAAAGTTTTACAAAAAACAACATGAAACTATTAAAAAATATAATAAATATTTACCTGATACTATTCTAGGCATAAAAT
>CAIWXG010000441.1 GCA_903916555.1 uncultured Bacteroidota bacterium | reverse complement strand
GAACAGCCTGTTTAAACATAGACATTTACGATTCAAAACAACAAAGGCACATTCCAAGAGAGTGGTTTATTGTGCCATTCAATATTATAGAACAAGCCATTAATTTTATTATTTCAGGTGAAATTGTAGATTATTATTATTTGCAAAATTAATATCAATTTCATTTAATTCAAAAAAATATTTTTATTAAATTTGTGCTTTTGGGAGGTACTAAATAATTACGAATTTCTTTTATTTCGGGTTTGTTGCTTTTGGATTTTAGCACATAAATGTAACCCGCTTCCCTATCTTCTTCGGTTATGTCGTTATATTTCTCAACAAACTTTTCGCTTACCTTATCAACATGCTCTGAAACTGATTGCCCATTTGCTAATAATACTTTGTATAATGACCGGTATAACATACTTGATTCAGTACCATTTTCAAAAATTACCCGTGTCCTTCCGTCTTTTCTTACCCTTGTTCCGCTTTTAAATGCCTGAATATTTTCTTCATAATCAACCTTCTCCAACAATAACAACACTCCATTTTGCACATAAAAATCACCCTCTTTTAAATCGGCTAAATTGAAATTTAATAGTTTCCGTTTGTCGTTTTTCAGGTCGTTTTGTACCGCTTTAAAAATCGGTTCATACTCTGCAAAATCCTTGCATGGCTTGCGTTTTGCAACAAAATCTGCACTTGCCAGTGCATCATTTCTATTAACATGTTTGAGGTCAAACAAACCGGCCGTATCGTCATCTAATAACCTAAATGAATCACTTTCTAAAATATCACTGATTGAAGCATATTGCTTTGGCGTATAATTTAACATGCCAAATTTATCATATTTATGAAGCATTTCAATTTTTAGTTCACTTTCCCTAATTCCCTTTAATCTTGAAAAAAGTTGATGTTCTTGTATTCCCCCTCCCTGCTGCGGTTCCCTGTTATTCTTTTCAATGAATTCGTTTATTTCCTGAAATGAAGCTAATAACCTTTCATCTGCATTTCGTGCCTGTGAAGTAGCTGCTTGTAGATTTAACGAACGAAATGTGTCGCTGTTAAAAATATCATCTAAAGTTTTTTTAGTTTCCATTGTCTTTATTTCTATTTCTCATTTTTAAATATAATAATATCTCTGCAAATCTTTTTTCTTTAGAATCAGCCGAATTAATATTTGGTTCACGTTTAAAAGTATTGATAAAATCTTCAATTTTAGACCACATTAATACGGCTTCTTCTTCGCTTACTTGTATTCTTGTTGCATTAATTACGTCCTGAATTATTCTTAAAACTCTTGTTGTTACTGACTTGGATAATATTTCAAATGCTTTTTGGAAGGGGTTAATACGGTCTATCAAATCAATATTCAATTCATCAATATTTACAAATGTTGATGCCATCCTGACGAATCTTTTATCCCCTACTACTTTAATTTCGGCTGTTTTTATTGCTGAATCAACTACAACATATTGGCGAAGTTCTTCAATTTCCGTATCATTTAAATCAGGGAATTTTACTTGAATTATTTTAGGAATTAAAACTTTGTTGATTACTTCCGGTTCTATATTGCCCGGCATCGCTTTTAACATGGTTTCATCCTGTAAGATAGTGGCTTTTAAATCGTTTAAGTCGGATTCTATAATATCTTTTACCCTTTTTGAACTTGGTGTTTTTAAGCCTTTTATTAATATTTCGCCTGGTTGGGGTTTGTCGTTATCATTTAGCTTTGTTTTAAATTTAAAATTAGGTGCTAACACCTGTTCCATTAATAATGAAGCTGTTATAGCTTTCAGCATATTATTTACCGAAAGTTTTACAATGTCGTTGGCTGCGTCTGGATTGGCAATTAAATTGGTAAACTGTGCGTGAGTTTTATTGCTACTATCACGTGTGCACCTGCCTATAATTTGTATGATTTCGGTTAATGAACCTCTGTAACCTATAGTTAAAGCATGTTCGCAAAATGGCCAATCAAAACCCTCTTTTGCCATACCCAACGCAATAATCAAGTCTAAATCATCAACGGTTTTTATATTTCGTAAATAAGTAATAATTTTTTCACGTTCCTTATTGTCATTAACTAAATCTGCTATCTTTAATATTTTACCGTCAGTACGTCGTTTTAGATTAATAATACCTGTTTCTTTATCAACATTAATAACGTCACCAATTAAATCAAGTATTATGTCCAATTCGTTGTATTTATCCGTGGTTGATTCGCCTGAATTTCGATGTGGAATATGGAGTAATGTTTTTTTATTAGTATCTAATATTTCAAGCAGTGCAGATTTTTCACCCTCTTTTAATTCATTTAGTGGCGTTGCATATCTACCTTGGTAAAAGTGATAACCTATGCCTAAAGATTTGAGGTAAGTATATCCATTTAACTGTTCATAATAATTGTAAGTAACTTTTGTAAACCTTGCTTCATCTTCCGGCAGTAACACGGGTACGCTATCACCCCGAAAATAAGAACCTGTCATAGCAACAATGTGAGCATTTGATTTTTGCATGATTGCTTTTAGCAATTCACCTAAACGGCTGTCCCCATCCGATGAAACATGGTGAAATTCATCTATTGCTAAAAGTGTGTTATTGAAATTTGTTTCTTCTAATTCTTCACAGGCAAAGCGTAACGTTGCATGTGTACAAATCAAAATAGTTTCATCATTATTCAGGAAGTTTTTAAATGCCTGAACCTTGCTTTTGCTGCCATCCATGCCGGGGGTGCATAGGTTATAATTGTCGTTGGGTTGCCAATTGGCAAAAAAACCATAGTCTTTTAGATTTGTTTGGGCGAATGATCCCCCAATTGATTTTTCCGGTACGGCTACAATTACTTTCTTTAATCCCTGATGATACAATTTATCTAAACCTATAAACATTAATGCCCTTGACTTACCCGATGCCGGCGGGCTTTTAATAATAAATATTGGGCATCCCACGCCTGATATGCCTTTTCTTGCATTTCTCGCATACCCAATGCGTTTATTTTTGAACTTTGTCCGGTTTGTGCGTAGGTTACATGTACTATATCAGGCATAATTATTTGTTTAAAATTCTGATTCTTCTTGGTTTTCTTCGCTAACAGTAATTGCATTAACTATTTTTAATTGCAATTCTTCGTTATATTCATTTTCATATAAAACAGATTGTATTATTTCGTGCAATAAGTCTTTATCAATCCTGTTATCGGCAACATGTACGGCAATATTTTCCATTTTTTTAATGAAATAGTCAACTTTAAAATCAAATCCGTTTAACTCTAAAAAATAGGCACTTAAAACAATAGATGTTCTTTTATTACCGTCCTGAAACGCATGATTTTTATTTACTGAAAAAAATAAATGACAAATTTTATCCTCTAATTCGGGATAATACCAATCGTTTTGTATATGCTCCAAAACGCTTTCTACCAAACCAATATTTAATACACCATCCCTGCCCCCACTATTGGCAATAATGTAGTCATGTTCTTTAATGGCATGGATAACGTCGAAGTATAAAAAATCCATAATCTATCGGTCTTTTAATCGTTTAAATACGTCCATATTATCTTTCAAGCGGTCTTCAAGTGCCTGACTTTTATCACCAAGAAATTTGTCAAAATCAACGCTACTTACAGCCCCTATATAATCTTTCAATTTTTCGTGCAATGCATCTCTAAATTCCATATCACGGCTTGCCATAAGGCTCCTTGCTTTTTCCCGCAATGGTTCATAGATTTTATCTGATAACTGTTCAAAGTTTTTAAATTCCTGATGTGCTTCGGCTAATGTTAGCTTTCTATTTTTAATTACACTTTGACTTTTAAGATAATCTGCAAAACCGTTTTCATAACTTGAAATCAAATCAAGAACCTCTGAATACATAGTAGTTCTTACACTTTCTTTGGCTTTCAAATCAAGAACTTTCCTATACTCTTTTGCATTTTCTTTAAATATGCTTTTGTATATTTTATCGGTTAACTGTCCGTATTTATATCTATTTGCTACTATACAATTATCAATTGCATTGGTAAATTCATTTCGGTAAGAAATTTCACGTATTGCAGACGGAACATATTCTTCTTCTCGTTGATTAATAAACTTAGGGCTTCCACCTAATTTATTATTCAAAACATCTATTACAACATTCAACATAAACGCTCTTACTTCTTTTGCTTTTTCGGAAGTTTGTAACAACATGCCGACGTTTAATACAGTTTTGAAAGTGAATACACTTACCCTATTTGAGTTTGTTCCAACAATTTCTGTTTCATCGTCTTGAATCAACAGAGGGACATCAATGTCCCTTTGTTGTGCAACTATATCTTTAAATTTCCTAAGAATTATACCTGTAAATAGCTCATAACCTGATGCTTTTAACTCTTCGCTACTATCTTCAAGCAAACGCTTAATTGTGCGAACGTCAACTTCATAAAACTTTGCCACCTGATTTAAGGTATATCGGTATTTACCTTCAAACATAATACCGACAAAACCTAATTGATTATACATTTCTTTGATAGCTGTATTGTTGTTCAATACATTTTTCCGGTCAATGTGCGAATTGGTTAAATCTTTCATTTTTTACATTTTATACATACTCAAAAAATGCTATCACTCTTTTTCATAGGGACAAATTGTCCACACGTCGCTTTATTACTTCTTTTTCTTTTTACCTTTTGGTTTTTCAATTCCTTCAAACAATGTTCCTTTTGTTTTTTCATCCTCTATCATTTGTTCATAGAGTTTAAACAAATACTCTAATCGTTCTTCATCGCTTTCAAATGGTTTGCTGCGGTAACACCGTTCTACCGCAAGGTCGTTTTAGTGGTGCGCTTCGCGCAAACCAGCAGGCATTTTATCAGGGTCATATAGCTGTGCCAAAGTTTTTTCAGAGTATTTTTCTTTCATCAATAATATTGTAAACATGTTTTTCCAATTCTTGTATTTGAATATCTGAAATTGAGGGAAATGGGAATGTATTGTAGCATAATGTATTTGAATATTGCATATCAGTTTTTAAACGTCCCGCAACAGCTTTTATCCAAACAATATGCATTCTTGATGAAATTATACTAAATAGATGTGTTTCTGGGTTATAGATTACTCTTGCTGCATTTGAAATAATTGAACCAGCAGTTAAAAATCCGATTGGAATATAATTTCTTCTTTCAGAACCGGTTTGAGGAATCAAAATAGAATCCGCTTCAATGTATGTATTTTCATCAAATTGATGTGGGAATTTTGCTTTTTTGCGTGTTGCTTCCTTTTTGCTTTCTAACCTTAGTTCTCGACATTTATCAAATCTTATTTTCAGTGTCGGTATTGAATATGCTAGATTTACATTTTCATCGGTAACCCATAAACAAAATCTTTTTCCGCCATTTATGAAGTCGTCGGCACCAATATAATTTTTTATTAGATTAATACTTTGTGGGTACTCACGTATTAAAATTTCTTTTTGATCTTCGTTCAATATTAAATTCCCACCATCACCTACTTTGATTCCTGAAGACATTTCTTGAAGCATAGAAATAGGCTTTGAACGCTTTTCTACAATCATAAACTCACCTCTGGTTAAATATGGGCTAATGTTTGAAACTGCAATTTTAGTATCATTTAAAATAATGAATTTTTGGTAATTATTTAATTTATTGTGTAACCCTACAATTACTACAGATACACCTGCGTTCGCTTTTGCGTTATTTTTCCATTTAAATGAAGTATATGCAAATGCTATTTCAACATTTTTTTTAAAAATTAGTGGCCATAGTAAGGCTACTTGTTCCCCTTGGCAAATTGAATTGGTGCTAACAAAAGCAAAATTGGCTTTAATATTTGTAATATAATTTGCTCCATTAAAAAACCAACAACTGATATAATCCAAATTTTTATAGCCTTCATTTTCTTTAAACACAAAAGCCATATCTTCCTTTTGTTTAGGAGATTGCAAGCTGCTACCCAAATAAGGTGGATTTCCCAAAATATAAATCTCATCACCTACATTTTTAGGGCAAACGGTTTCCCAATCTATTCGAGTTGCATTACCATGTACTATATTTCCTGTTTCCATTAATGGTAAAGCTGGTTTGGTTCTTCCAAACTCCTTTAAAAATTCCTGATTCATCTGGTGTTCTGCCAACCATAAAGAAAGGATTGCTACTCCATGTGCAAAATCGTCTATTTCAATTCCATAAAAATTGCCAAGGCAAATTTCTGAAAAAGCAAGATATTTTAATTCCTTAAAAATCTTCATTTCCAACTTGCGAAGTTCTTTATATGCAATAATCAAAAAATTACCACTACCGCAAGCAGGGTCAAATATTTTAATGTTCCAAATTATTTGTAATAATGCTTTTAATTTTTTGGGGTTGTCTTCGGCCGCTTCCAGTTCTCCGTAGAGTTCATTTAAAAATAACGGCTCTATCACTTTCATAATGTTGGGTACACTGGTATAATGCATACCCAAACCTCCGCGATGTTCGGGCGTAATTACCGCCTGTATCATAGACCCGAAAATGTCGGGGTTAATTGCGCTCCAATCTAATGCACCGCTTTCTATAACTGCCTTTCGGCTTGCCCTTGTAAATACCGGTGCTTGGTGTTTGTTTCTAAACAAACCGCCGTTTACATAAGGGAATGCACTTAAATAGGCTGCTAAATTTTGTCGTTTGGTGTTATCGGTATTCATTACCTCAAACAACTTATCAAGGTAAGTATTCAAGTCGCTGCCGTCTGCCTGTGTATGGCTGCCTATGGAGTTTGTAAATAGTTTATGCTCAAAAATACCGGTATCTTCCGCAAAAAAGCAAAACAATAAACGAGATAAAAAGACATTCAAATTATGAATTTCCTCGGGCGTTTTTGTTTCATTATCCTTTTTAATTTCATCATACAATTTTGCCATTCGCTCCGCTGCTTTAACGTCTGCGGGGTTTTCTGTCGGCAAATTCGATTTCTCCATACCTGCCATTGGAAAGAAAAAATGAATGTGTTTTGCTATATCTAAAATTGGTATATCAAGAGTTTCATCGTTTTTTGTATCAATTGCTAATAGGGTTTCATAGTTGGTAACAATAATAAATCTTGGGTTTTGCCTTATTACCCTTTCGTCTGTTTTTATTTCTGCAATCAATTCGTGTAAATCTTCTCCCTTAACCGATTTAAAGAACAACTTTTTTTTCCAAAGTATTTCACCCGCTACTTTCGACATATTTAAGCCACCTTGTTGCAAGCGTTTAATAGTGTCGTTGGGCGTGCCATAAGCCAACAACAAATCATAAATGAATGAATCTGCATTAAAATTCTGTATGAGTTCCTGTAAATTAGTGTCAATTTCGGCTAAATTCATTTTTCGGATTTACTCTGCAAAGTAATTAAAATAGATTAAAAAACGGGATTACTGTAAACTTTGGTTCTTCCGAAAATGCACCTGTTCAATGTTTGTTACTTAGCTTAATCGGAGTACTCATCTGTAACAAGCTTGTTCTTAGCCCAATAGGCAGGTAAAGTTTGCAACTGCCTATATTGGCTTAATGATGCACTGATAAGCGTCTTTTCGGGCAATAATGGTCTGTATCACGTCCTAAAAATTATACGGTTGAAAGAATAAGAAAAGCCAAAATTCAGCCGTTTAATTTTTCTGATGGCGGGCGAATAGTTGCAGCTTAATAGTATTACTTCGCTTGTGTTCGCACGTTCGGTTATGAAGTCCTAATAATATGGGGTGCGGTGGCTTTTGGCAAGTGTAAGAAAATTAATAATGCGTTGGCTTGCGTGTTGGCTATTAATTTTATTTCTCTTGCCTGTGCGGTGCTAAAAATGGGGTTTGCTGTGCGTTGGCATTGTGTAGTGGCAGGCAAACTTCATTTTGCACATGGCAGGTTTTGGGTTACGGTTAAAATTGGTTTAAGTATTGTTCTATTTAACATAATAACGTTATGTAACAAAAAATACCCCTGAAAAAATTTTAGCCTTGTTTTTTGCTTACATAACTACTTGTTATGTTATTTAGGTTAAATGCTGAACTAATTTTAATTGTAAGTCAAATCAAATAGATACGCTTCCTATGGATTATATAATAACACCTGTTATACTGATGAATTAAAGTTATAAGTTTAATCTGTGCGTTGGTGTTTGGTAGTCTAAATAGATGCGTTTCCTGTTTTTTGATTGTGTCTTGATAAAGTTGAATAAATGAAATAAATGCCTAATCAAGGAACTGAAGCTTGGTATATTTTAACCCTAATTTACAAAAGTGTACTCCTTAGTGTACCCTAAATAAAAAACCGTGTTATAAATGATTGATTTACAACACGGTAGATATATTTAGTGCGCTCCCTTCAGGACTTGAACCTGAGACCCTCTGATTAACAGTCAGAGTTTTGATATTAATCGTTACTTTTTAAAAATTATAATTCATACTTCAAACTATTATCCAGTAAGCAATACAGAATATTATTTTTATCGTTACTTTTTGTTTATTGTCGTTTTTAATGTACATTTGTATGCAAATTGTATGCAAATATATGAAACCAAACGTAGCAATTATACACGACACCAGAAGGGCGAAAGCCGATGAAAAATACCCTGTGAAGGTTAGGATTACGTATAACCGGAAACAAAAGTATTATCCTACCAATATTGACCTGACTGAAACGGATTGGAAGAAAATACACGGTGAACGTGTTGCAAAAGAATTGAAGGATCCTAAAGAAACGGTATTTGGTGCGCTATCAAAAGCACAAAATATTTGCGATGGCTTGCCTGTTTTCAACTTTACTTTATTTGAAAAGCAATTCTATACCGTTAGAAGCAATAAAAAAAGTCTTGCAAATCTTTATGAAGAATGCATTGCACGTTTAAAATCAGAAGGTAGGATTGGCACTGCTTCGTCTTATCAATGTAGTATTAATAGTTTGCAAGAATTCAGACCTAAAATAAATCTTGAAGATATTACTATTGATACTTTAAAGCAATATGAAAAATGGGTTCTTGAAGCAGACAAAAGCATTACCACTGTTGGTATTTATTTACGTGCATTAAGATCATTGTTTAATGTTGCTGTAAAAGAGGGTTTAATTAGTCAAGAATTTTACCCTTTTGGCAGGGGCAAATATGAAATACCTGCCGGTCAAAACATCAAAAAAGCGTTGACAAAAGCCGATGTGGGCAAGATATACAACTACCCTACGGCATTAGGCAGTAACCCAGATAAGGCAAAAGATTTTTGGTTGTTCACTTATTTTTGCAATGGCATTAATATGAAAGATATTGCTTTATTGAAATACAAAAATATAGATGGTGATTTTATCCGGTTTATACGTGCCAAAACTAAATATACCACCCGCAAAAATTCTAAACCTATTTCAATTGTACTATCCGATAAAGCCAAAACTGTAATACAAAAATGGGGAAATAAAGACAAAACACCGGACAACTACATATTCCCAATTATAAGTAAAGAAATGAGCCTTGAAAAACAATATACTACTATTCAACAATTTATTAAAAATGTAAATTACAACATGGGTAATATTGCTAAGGATTTAGGGATTGATAAACATGTAACAACTTATACTGCCCGGCATACTTTTAGTACCGTTTTAAAGCATTCAGGTGCAAGTACGGAGTTTATTGGTGAGGCTTTAGGACATAGCAATAAGAAAACTACTGAAAACTATTTAGATAGCTTTGAACAAGATACGCAAAAAGAATTTGCTAAGAAGTTGATGGATTTTTAAAATTAAATAATATTATTTTTCCTCCAAACTATCTTTATAAGTCTTTTCAATTATATTAGATGCTTCTAATGTAAATAAACCATCTATACACATATTAAAACCATAATCTCCTAAATCAAATAATTTGCAGGCATTGTCAATAATATCGAATTCCGGGTTAAAATATTTTGGTATCGTTTTAAGTTTCAAATCGTTGTAATCAATATTGTCATCTGCTATAAAATCAAGATTTGTAATAATAGGTTTATTGGGTTCTTTAACAAATAGCATTTCCAAAAATGCATCTGTCTCCGTTTGACAATACTTAATTGAAATCAGTTCAGGATTTATCCATTGTGGATATTTGGATTTAAACTGACTTAAAATTTCTAATTTTTATATTTCTTTTGTTGGCATAAAATATTGATTATTTATTTTAATTATAAAATCATTTCACTGCATATTGTTCTAATAATCATTTGTTCGGTTTCTATTTCTCTTTCCTGATAATCGCGAATGCTTGCAGATGATATAAACTCTTGCAATGATTCAATTAAACGTTCATTGCTGGGTTGTGAACGCTTTAAATTTCGTATTAATCGTTTTGCATGGTCTGGAATTGGTTTGCTGTAAATTTCGTGTAATTCATTGACTTTTTTTCTTAATTCAGGCTTTTCATTAAATAAATTAAGTATTGCTAATAAACGGTTTAAACAATATTCCTGTTCCGGTGTACGGTAAACACTTGCCATTTCAGTTTGTCGTGCAATCAATTCTTCTTTAAATTTGTTATAAAGTATATGAAATGCTTTAGTCTGTTCTAATTCGTTTATGCTTATTGCTTTAGGATTATTGGGTTTTGATTCTATTAGTTTTAATATTTCAGGAATTGAATCATTAATTTTTTCGCCATTATTAAAATACATTCTATGAATATTACCCGAACGGAAATAAGCATAAAAACCCTTATTAATATTAATACAAGCTGTTCTTACTCCATCTTTCAAATTTATTATTCTGTTATATTCAACAGGGTTATCTTTTTGTAATTGCAATAACAAATTTTCGGCTTTGTCATATACTGTTAAAATAGTATCATTGCTATTTAAAACGCTTTCGTCATTTTCTGCATATATTGCAAATATGCTTCTTTCATTTAGTGTTTCTTCTTCGCTCAATATTCTACCATCTGAACCAAATATAATTTGTATTTCATTAATTCTATTTTGTACTCTTTGTTGTAAATTTATATTGCGTTCTATACTACGGTCTGGTAAAAAATTATATACTTCAATCTTATCTGCTACACTACCTATTCTATCTACACGCCCTATACGCTGAATTAACCTTACAGGATTCCAATGAAAATCATAATTTACTACTATGCTACAATCTTGTAAATTTTGTCCTTCGCTTAATACATCTGTTGTAACTAATATTTGTATCGGTTTTTCATTCTCCTTTAATCCGGCACCTCTGGTTTGTGATTTAGGTGAAAAGCGACGAATTATTGCTGCTTTTTCTTTGGCATTATATAACGCTGATGAAACACGATTACTTACAATATCGGGAAAAGAATTTTGAATTTGCTGATGGATATAATTAACTGTATCTGTAAATTCAGAAAAAATTAATATTTTTTTATCTTTATTTTTCTCAATTACCTGTTTAAAAAAACACTGTAATTTATCATCTTTCGAAGCGTTATTTTTAACCGGTGCTACTAAATGTAATACCTCTTCTAAAATCTGTTTATCTGCTGCTATTGCTTTCTTTAATTTTTCAACATCAAAATCGCCTATTGGATATTTATTTATAACAGTATCATCTTCGTTATTTGTTTCAAGATTTAAAAATAATTGTAACTTTTCTAATTTGCCGGTAACTATAAAACCATTTTCAATATATTTCAGCATGTAAGTATGTCTATTTAACATTCTTTCAATACTAATATAAAATGCCGGTACTGAGCTTTCCAGACGTTTAAACATTAATACTCTAAGTAAACCTCTGGTAAGCTCACCCAAATAGGATAAACCTATATATTGTTTTCTTTTGGCTGCTTCCGGCATTAAATAACTCGTAAGGTCGTAAATTGTATATTTATAACGTCTGGCAGCTGCTGAATTAAACATTAAATCTATAATAGTTTGGTGTATAGGTTGCCCTTTATCATCTGCGTAGGTGCTATCAATATTGTATTCTAATGTTTTTAAATGCCTTGGTGGAAAATGAAATTTGAAATCTTTATAACGTGGACTTTGTTTAATATCTTGCCTTGTGCGGCGTATCATAAAATTTTGTAGTAATTCAGCTATCTTTTCGGGTTCATCCTGATACCTACTGAAATAGTTTTTTAAATTATTAGGGGTAATATTCAGTGTTGTTTTATCGTCTTGATGAAATAATTTTATTTGGTGGTAAACATCCCAAACAGAGTTATTTTGCGGGGTGGCTGTAAGCATTACAACTTTACGATTTAATAAATAGGGTTGCAGTATTCGGTATCTTTGTGTATCGTTATTCCTGAAATTATGTGCCTCATCTATTACTACTATTTCGTAACCTTCATATTTGGTTTCATCGTTTAATGAATAGGTTTCTTCATTATTGCCATAACTAAGTTCACTGCTGCTTAAAATTTCGAAATACAAACTAAATTCCTGTCGGTAACCTTCCCACATTGGTACTAAGGATGCAGGGCATATTACTAAAGTGTTTTCACGCTTAATGCTGCGGTAATAACCTATAATAGCCAATGCAATATAGCTTTTACCAAGCCCTACAACATCACTAATAAATACACCATTATTTTTATCTAAAAAACTTAATGCCAAATTGAATGCATCTTTTTGAAACGGATATAAAATTTCCTGATTAAACTCCGTCAATAAAGAATGTTCTCTAATTTCTACACGGTCTTTTACTAAATTGTAAAGTGTTTTAATGTAAATATCGTATGGTGAAACAAATTTTTTATACCAGCTTTCTTCAACCATATTCATGAATCCTTCATTAAACGGTTCACATTCCTCCCAAAGATTTTCAAACCATTGTTTTACCTCTTTATAATCGTTTGAATTTGTAACCTGTATATTTAGTTCACTGTTATTTCTTAAACCGCTAATAGATAAATTACTACTACCTACTATGGCAATACCTTCTAAATAATCTTTATCGGGTAAATCAAAAATGTATGCTTTACTGTGTAATGTACCCTTGGTATATACCCTAATATCAATGCGTTTTTCTTGTATCAATTCCCATAATGCAGCTAATCCATTTTGTGCTTTATCTGTTTGTTCCATTAATTCCAAATCGGTTTCATAATGGTCTTTCGTTTCTTCTAATATCGTTTTTTTAGTCTGTTTACTTGGGCGTTGTTGTTGCCGTAATATTCGTTCTATTTGTTCTTTTTGTTCATGACCTTTTATTAATTCTTCTATTGTAGATTGATTGGAACGATTACCAATAATTAATTTAAGGCTTTTAATTTTATCTAACTTTTCTCGAATAGCCTCAAAACCGCTTAAATAGAAAAACCCTACAGCCATACGGCTAAATTCTGAATTATCTAAGAGCTTATTTACATGATCAACTAATAAATTATTTTCTTTATTATCTATAATTGCAGACATAGTAAATGATTTACATGGATATATTTGTTATATTCTATTTTCTAATTGTTCTTTTATCAATTGTTTTTCTCTTTCTATTTCGGCTATCAGTTCTTTTTCGGTTGGCAAGTAAATATGATATTTAGCTGCAAATAGATGTTCATTTTCTTTTAGTATAGAGTATTTTACTACTGTTTCATCTTTTTCGGCACATAGTATTATACCAATGGTAGGGTTATCGGTTTCTGTTCGCTTCAGGTCATCAAACATGCGAATATACATATCCATTTGTCCAGTATCTTGATGGGTAAGTTTGTTGGTTTTAAGGTCGAAAAGAACAAAACATTTAAGAATATAGTTATAAAATACAAGGTCTATATAAAAATGAGATGTTTCGGTACTAATTCTAAATTGCCTACCTACAAAAGAAAAACCCTTACCGAGTTCTAACAAAAATAATTGCAGATTGTTTATTAGTGCTGTTTCTATTTGATATTCGGTTGCAATATAAGGTTGTTGAATATTTAAAAATTCCAATACATAAGGGTCTTTTATAAAATCGGCAGGTGTTTGTTTTTCTAATGTTGTACTCTGTTGCAGGGCTTCTTGTTTGTTGGGTGTTGATAATATTCTTTCATAATAAAAAGTGTTTATATTTCGTTCTAATATGCGTGTACTCCAGTTTTGTTCGGCACACTCATTCAAATAATAGTTGCGTGCATTGGGGTTTTCCACACGCATTATTAAGCGGTAATGTGTCCATGCCAATTCGCTACGCAGTGCGTAGCCTTTTCCAAAATCCGGAAAAGTGAGGTAAAATTGCCTGAAATTTTTGAGGTTTGCATAAGCAAAACCCTTACCCAATTCTTGGGTTAATGATATGGACAGTTCTTTTAATAAAGCATCGCCATAGTTAGCACGTTCTTTACCTTGTTGGTCTTCTTCTACTATTCGCTTGCCAATATGCCAGTAGGCTTGCACCATAGCTATGTTTACCGTAGTAAAAGCCTTGTGCCTTGCTGTAGCAAGTATTTTTATAATATCATTAAACAACAATTGTTCCGATTCTTTTTTTTTACCTCTTCCATTATTTTCTTTATTATCTATTATCGAGGACATAGGCTAATTTTTATTCGTCATCGTCATTTCCCATACGATACTTAATATCATAATTTATTAAAAAATTCGTTTCATTATCTGTAAATTCATAGTATTTAGAGATATAGGTGAAATTTTTGGCAACCTTTACCTGTTCAGTAAAAGATTTGCCGGTTAAGCTATTTATAGTAGGTAAATTGGGAACTGACGGCAAAGATTCAATAAGGTTTATAAGTATGTAGTTTTGATGGCATAAGACGCATTTTCTGCACCAACGAGCTTAGAATTTGCTACGCCAATAATATTTCCTTTATTGTCAAACATTGCCCCTCCACTATTGCCGGGCTGTAATGGTACAGAGATTTGATATGTAGTTATATCGCCCTGATAGCCTGACTTTGAACTAATAATTCCATTTGTCAATTTTATTTCATCACCCATACTGGCACGCAATGGATAGCCAAGCACAAAAACAGAGCTACCAACATCAGACGTTTTATTTGTAATGGTGTAAGGTACTTTGCCCAAGCTTGTAAAAGAGTTATCTGTAATTTTTATTATTGCCAAATCATTATTTTTATCCGTACCTACTATTACCGCTTTATATTCCTTTTGAAAATTACCATTTATTCCCTTAACAGTAATATCCTTTGCTCCATCTACAACATGGTTATTAGTTACTATGTAGCCATTTGAGGTTATTGCAAAGCCTGTTCCTGAACCAATGGAATGCGCTCCAATACTTTCAGATGTTGGAAATATTTTCAATTTTTTAAATTTTCGAGTTATTTTAGTGTATTGAAGTCCATTTTTAAGTTCATCATCTGTTGGGTTATCAATCTCAAGAAGTCTATTATTTTCTATGTCCTTTTTATTTATATACTTCTGTCTTTCAACTTTCTCTTCCAAATTTAGCTCTAATTCATATTCTAGCATAATTCCATTAGTCAAAACTACATTTGTGTTATTTTTCAAACGCCCATTTTTATGCTCCTCTCTTAAATATATATTAGTTGAAGATGTTTTTTTATAGATTACTGACAGATTTAAAGGATCTGGAATTGACTTATCTTTGACAAAACAAGCACACCCATATAATACATTGTCATGTTTGTACACGACATTTGTATAAGGATTAGGCGGGAATTCTTGAACTAACGGGCTTTCTCTCAAGCTAACATCATCACTATACCAATAATGAAATATTGATTCTGTCATATTTGTACTCCATCTTCCTTCAATTGGGTCAAGCTGATTAATTTTTTCGGCAAAATATTCTTTCCATTGTTCTTCTGTTTTTTGAGGACATTGAGCATCAACAGAACAATTTATTAATATAAAAATTATGGCAATTATAAGGTTCTTTTTTTTCAAAATATTTAGTATTTTTTAGTATAAATATTAAAACAAGTGTGGCCTAATTATTTGTACAATAAAGCATTTAATATTAAATATATAGCACAAATAGTACCGGTAATAGATGCGGTAATAATATGTCTTCTTCTGGTTTTCTTTTTATCTACAACTCTTTTTGTATAGTCAACTCCTTGGCAATCCCATTTAGTAACATTATTGCCATTAAATGTAAATTTCAAATACCTTGAATAAGTTTCATTTACAGTTGTTCCTGAAGCACTTACGCCACCATAATAATTGTCATAAGCATTTGCAGAAGAACGGCTAACATTAGTTGAGCCAAAATCATATGTCCATTCAGAATAAGTCCCTTCTCCTCTTTTATGTGCTGGGACACCAAAATTATGAAGTACTTGGTCTTTAGTTTTATAACTATTTAGTACTTGGGAATTAGTTTTTTCGACACGATAAAAAGTAATACATGAATTTGAAAATATTATCAAGAGTGTCAAAAAAAATAGTGTTAGTTTTTTCATTTTTATATATTAAGATTAGGTGACTGTTTTGCAAAAAAATACCTGAACATCACATTCACCTGTTCTTGAGGCGGTCGAAAGCCTGTAACACAAAGTGAAGCAACGCTCAGGCTTTTACCCCGAGCATATGCTAAACTTCCTTGTTGTACAATGAATCTTCGACCTTTCATGAACAAGCCAGTTTTTGCAAAATGCAAAATCTTAATATATTATTCAGTTTTTATCTATTCAATTGCTTTAAGTTTTGTTTTATAATTCTGCAAGGTAGTAATTTAATTTGTTAACACTGCTTTTTTCTGTTCGTCAAATTTTATTTAAATAAAAGTGTGGGATAATAATGTTTATTTTTCATAAATCCTAATAATTTTTTATAATTACCCAACCTTTCTTCTTTACCACTCTGTCTATTAACATGATAGTTGCAAATACAGGTGCTTGAATAGATAGAATAGGCTCCTGTAAAGATTAGTTTAGTTTTATAAGTTATTGAAAATCAATAGTTAGTTGAAATTGCAATAAATAATTTAATGAAAAAAAATTTAGATTTTGAGAAGAATATAGTAAAAACAAGTTAAAAAAAATATAGTAAAAAAATATGGAGAAATTAAGAGTTCCAGAAAATTTAAATATGAGTGAATTAATTGAAATATATCCAGTAAATGAGATTAAGGGTTTTCATAAGGATAAAGTTTATTTTGTGTGTGATAGCATTTTAAGGCAGATGCTGAAATTAGATAGTAATAATTGTTATTTAGATAAGGATGAACCGTTTTTTGTACCGCTGCAAACAACAATTCTAAGAAAAGTGATGGGCGGTAATAACTATAAAGGCGTTATTGATTGGATGGTTGAAGCTGGAATTATCCTCGTTGATGGCAGTTGGGAAAAAGAAAAAATTTCGATGGGGTATAGGCTGACTGATTATTTTATTGATGCTGATATAACATGGAAAACTGTTACCAATTGGACGGTGTTAAAAAAGCATGTCAATAAGAGTTTTAAGAATGAAATATATTTTGCCCCTGCCGTGGTGAAGAACCTTAAAAAGTGGTTCGACGGCAGTAGGTTGAAAATAGATAAGGAAAGAGCGTTGGAAGCAATAGAAGGTATGAGGAGCCGTGCAATTTTGGAAGCTAATAAGAGCAAAAAGAAATTGAGACAGGCGCAACTTAATTATAATGCCAATAATATCAAGATTGAAAATTTTGAAGCTGGGCAATTTAATGTGTTGCAAGATAGCTTCGGTTACAGGGTGCATACGAATATTACCCAAATGCCTCGCGAGTTCAGGAGTTTGATAACCTTTGATGGTAAGCCGATGGTAGAGGTGGATATATCAGCAAG